>DASTVC010000572.1:0-24472 GCA_035759295.1 Longimicrobium sp.
CGGGTGGAGTGAGGGGGGCGGCGCGCTCCGGCGGGGGCCCTCACCCCCGCCAGGCCTTCGCTCGTTCCTCGCGACGGCCGGCGACCCCTCCCCCAAACTGCGGGGGAGGGGTGGTGCGCCGGACGGTGCAGTGCCTGTCGAAGCGCGATCGAATTCTCCCTTCCCCCACGCAGTTTGTGGGGGAAGGGCCGGGGATGGGGGGCGCTTGCGGTGCGCGCCAATGCTTATCGAAGCGCCTCGAAGCGGCTCCCCTCCCTACGCACCATACCTGCCCGTCGCTTCCACATCACCTCGATCCGCCGTGCGAATCCTCGCGATTTCGGGAAGTCTCCGAGCTTCGTCGTCCAACACCCTGCTGCTCATGGCCGTGGCCGAGCTGGCGCCGGAGGGGGTAGAGGTGGTGATGTACGGCGGGCTCGGCGACCTGCCGCACTTCAACCCGGACCTGGACAAGGCGCTGGATGATCCCGATCTCCCGGCGCAGGTGCGGGACCTCAGGACGCAGGTCGGTGATGCCGATGCGCTGCTGATCTCCAGCCCGGAGTACGCGCACGGGGTGCCGGGATCGCTGAAGAACGCGCTCGACTGGCTGGTGGGGGGAAGTGAGATGCCGGGAAAGCCGGTGGCCCTGCTGAACGCGTCGCCGCGCTCGACCCACGCGCAGGCGTCGCTGGGCGAGACGCTGCGGACGATGTCGGCCGACGTTGTGCCCGGCTCTCCCTTCGACGCGCCGCTGGAGCGCGTGGGTGCGGCGGGCCGGCCCGGCGCCGAGGCGGAGGGGGCGATCCATGCCGCGCTCGCCGCGCTGGCCCGGGCGGTTGCGGGCGCAGGCGGCGAGCGGGTGGAGTGAGGTGCGTCAGTCGATGCCGCTGGCGATCCAGTATTTATCGGCGTGGCAGACCGAGGCACGCGCGCGGTCGCTCTGCGAGAGATACGTATCCACGTATTCGGCGTCAGCCTGGCCGCCGCCGAACCGGAATTCGCCGCCGATTCGCCCGACGGTGCGTCCCTCCGCATCCTCCACGTACAGTCCGCCGGACCGTGCCTTGAGGTTGAATCCGTACGGCCAGATAACCACCACCACCGCGGCACCGTCGTCTGCCGTACGCAGGCAGCCCTGCGCGTCACGATTCACGGTGCCCGTGTACAGTGCGTCCATCGTGTTCCCCGGCGGCGACTTCTGCGTCAGGAACACGGTCGCCTCCGGGCCGAGGAGCCCATCGCTGGAACACGCAGGCAGCGCGAGCGTCATCAGGGCCAGCAACGCGCCGGAACGAACGACAAAGCGTTTCATACGAAGTCCTCCAGTAAACGGGAGCGGGACTCGCACGGCATCCGTGCCCAGACAGAACGCGCGAAGCGCCGGGAACGGACAGCGCGGTGCCCGCGGCGTCGGGTTGACCGAAGCGGACGGAGCGGATTACTTTTGATGCGCGCGGAGGCAGGCTCCGGCCTGGCCTCCGCGCTTTGTTGCCCCGTGGTGTAATGGCAGCACAGCGGTCTTTGGAACCGTTAGAGGAGGTTCGAGTCCTCCCGGGGCAACTGGCCCCAGGCCGATGCGCAAGCGCCGGCCTGGGGCTTTTTCTTGTGCCCGCCGGCGGGAGGTTCGATCGCGGATCCGTCGGGGCCTCACCCCCGCCAGGCCTTTCGCTCGTTCCTCGCGAAGGCTGGCGACCCCTCCCCCAAACTGCGGGGGAGGGGTGCCTGAGGACAGAGCCGATCGCTTGGATTGACGCCGGCGCGGGTCGGATTGGCGCCGGCGTCAGGCGCAGTTCGATTTGCGCTATCCCGGGAGCGCCACGAGGGCGGCGTCGAGGGCGACGATGGTGTCCTGGCCCACGACGCCATCCGCTTCCAGGCCGGACGCGGCCTGGAAGGCGCGGACGGCCGCATCCGTTTTGGGGCCGAAGATGCCGCGGTTGCGGTTGCCGGTCCCCAGCGGAACGCGGAACGCGGCATTCCCCGCTCCCAGGCGGTTGAGCGCGTCCTGCAGCGTTCCGACGCCGCGCTGACGCACGTTGCTCCGGCGCAGCACCCGGTCCCCCGTCGCAACTTCGGTCAGCACCGCATCGGCGAGGAGCAGCGCGCTGTGGAGCGTATGCCCGTCGTGATCGTGATCGTGGTCGTGGTCGTGCACATGGTCCGCATCGCCCCCACCGGCCGCCCCCCCGCCGCCCACGAGCGGGTCGGTGTCGGGCCGGCCCAGCTTGAGGATGGTCTCCTCGGCGAGCTCGAAGTGCATGCTGTCCACCCCGTCGCCGCCGAACTCGGCCCCCCAGTACCACCCGTGCTTGTTGAAGAAGGGAAAGAGGATCAGGTTGCCGCGGTGCGTGACCGCGTCGCCCTGGTCCACCACGCGCGAGCCGAAGAACAGGTCCAGCGCGCATCCCCAGCTGTGGTTGCTGAAGCGCGCCGGATTGGTGCGCCGGTGCCGCACGCACAGCAGCCCCTCGGTCTTCACCTCGTTGAAGACGTCCGGATGCGCCACCTTCACTTCGGCGAAGATCCGCTCCAGCGAATCCACCGCGAAGTCCAGCCCCTGCACGCGGAAGGGACCCACGTTCCGCGTCACCACGCGCCGGGCGAAGGCGCCCGTGGGATCGCTGCAGTCGCGGGTAAGCCGGCCCGGCTTGCCCAGCACCTGCAGCATGGTCTGCTCCCGGGCGGGGGACAGGTTGCGGTTCATGTTTTCCTTGGGCGGGATCGCCACCCGGTCACTGTTGGCCATTCCCACATCTCCTTGTCGTTGCGGATGATGCAGAACGCATCACGCGGGCGGCGCATCGGGGAACCCGAAGCCGCCAGTTTCGTGGTGTACGGTACGGCCGCAGGGCCCGGCGTCCAAGCAAACATATGGACGCGCAGGGCCACGGGCCGGCTTCAAAAGGGTTAGAATGGCAGACGATTCGGAATTCCCCGGATGGCGCGACGGAATCTCCCGTGCGCGAAAAAGCCTCACGCGGGTGTCCGCGTGAGGCTTTGCGTTGGCGTAGATGGCGATCAGGATGAGCGAGTGGCTTCCGCCGAGTCGTGGGAAGGCGAAGGTCTGCTTCTCATCCCCTCAGATCCAGCCGGTTCCCCCTCCATCCCGTCGCTGTTTCAGGGCGGGTTCGCCACGGTAAAGGTGAGCGTGTTCGACACGCCGCCCCCCGGACCAAAGTTGGTCACGGTGATGGGGAACGTCCCCGCGTTGTCCAGGTCGCCGGCCTCGAGCACGAGTTCCAGCTCGGTGGGGCTGACGTAGCCTGTCCCCCTTCCCAGGTCGTCGAAGCGGATGTACGAGTCCGGCACGAATCCGGTGCCCGTGATCCGCACCACCTGGCTCTGCTGCCCCACGACGCCCTGCCCCGGAGTGACCGCCGTGAGGGCGGGCACCGGATTGTCCACGCGCAGCCCACCCGGAACGAGAGCCCCTCCGCCACCGGGCGCCGGATTGAAGACGGAAACCTGCGAGGTGCCCGCCGCCGGCATGTTCTGCGGAGTGAGCGTAAACCGCAGCTCCGTGAGCGACACCACCGTGACCGCGGGCTCCACGCTCATCCCGGTGACCGTGACGCGGGTGACGCCCGCGAAGAACCAGTTGCCGGTCACCGTGATCGTTCCGCCGACCCCAGCGAGCACGACGCCGGGGGACATTTCCGTGGCGACCGCGGCGGGGTTGGGTGGGACGTCCACCGCAAAATCCACGGTGTTCGACGTGCCGCCTCCGGGGGCGGGGGTGAACACGGTCACCTGCACCGTCCCCGCCTGCTGGATGTCGGCGTTGGCGATCTGCGCGGTCAGCTCGCCGGGGTGCACGAACGTGGTGGGCTTGGCGGCGCCGTTCCACCGCACCACGCTTCCCTGCGCGAACCCGTCGCCCAGAACGCGCAGCGTGAACGCGCCGGTTGCCCGCACCACCCGCTGGGGCGAGGTGAACGCCACGCTGGGGGGCGGGGACTGCACCGTCAGCTGCATCGAGTTCGACGTGCCGCCGGAGCCGGCCACCGTCACCTGCACGGTCCCCGCCTGCTGCAGGTCATCGTTGGTGATCTCGGCGGTGAGCCGCGACGCGCTCACGAAGCTGGTGGGCCGGTCGCCGCCGTTCCATCGCACCACCGCGCCCGCCGCGAAGCCGGACCCGTTTACGGTGAGGGTGAAGTCCTCGCCGTACTGCACCACCGTGGCCGGGTTCAGGCTGGTGACGGCGGGCGGCTGGGCTTCCGTGCCACCGCCGCCTCCTCCGCCACTGCACGCGGCGGCCAGGGCGAGGGGGGCCAGGACACAAAGGCGCAGCGCGCGGCGGATGGCGCGCGGGGAGAAAGTGTGCATGATGTGAGAAAAGAAGAAGCGGGAGAGCACCTGTGATGCGCGGGAGCGCGGGCGGAACGATGCCACAAGGTGCGGTTCCGACGCGCCTCCGGCAAGAGTCATCTGTTTCCGTGCGTCCCCGGGCGGGGGCGGGAGGCGAGCACGGGCGCCCTTATGCTCAAGCCGGGGAAACCCCTGTCATTCTGAGGAAGCGCCCACCCAGGAGTCGCGGTGTCGCACCGAACCGTGCAGCGAAGAATCTCCGTCCCCTCGCGCTGAACCCGTACCCGGGCAACCCCCGGGAACCCCTTCCGACGGAAAGACTCTGCCGCCCAGCGTAAAGATTCTTCGGTCGGCGCCAGGCTTTCCAGCGAGAAGAAGAGCCTCGCGCGGCGCCTCCCTCAGAATGCCACCGTCCGCCGGATTCGGTGTTACGGATCTGCGCGGCCCGGCCCCTCCAGCAGGTCGCGGTAGAAGGTGAGGGTCTGCTGGGCGATGGCGCGCCAGCTGAAGTGCGCTTCCACGCGGGAGCGGGCGGCGCGGCCCATCGCGGCGCGGCGATCGGGGTCGTCCATCAACCCGTTGACCGCGTCGGCCAGGGCGCGGGAGAAGGCTTCGGGATCGGCCGGCTCCACCGATCCGCCGCCTTCCGCTTCGATCGGCACCAGGATGCCGGTCTCGCCGGGGACCACGATCTCCGGGATGCCGCCGACGGCGGAGGCGACCACCGGCGTCTCGCACGCCATCGCCTCCAGGTTGATGATGCCGAACGGCTCGTAGACCGACGGGCAGACGAAGACGGCGGCGTGGGAGTAGAGGGTGATGATCCGCTCCCGGTCCAGCATCTCCGGAACCCAGATCACCGGCACCGTGGCGTCGCGCTTCACCTCGTCCACCAGCGCCGCCATCTCCGCGCCGATCTCCGGCGTGTCCGGCGCGCCGGCGCAGAGGACCACCTGTATGCCGGGGCGCAGGTGCCGGATGGCGCGGACCAGGTGCAGGATCCCCTTCTGCCGGGTGATGCGGCCGACGAAGAGGAGGATGGGGATCTCCGGATCGATGCCGAGCGCGCTGAGGACGTCGGGATCGTGGCGCGGGCGGTACTCGTCGGGGTCGATGCCGTTGTGGATCACGCGCACGCGGTCCGGATCGACCCCGTACAGGTTCTGCACGTCCTCCTTCATCGCCGCGGAGACCGCGACGACACCGTCGGCGTTGCGGTAGGCGGTGCCCTCGATCCACGTGGTCACGTCGTACGCCGTGCCCAGCTGCTCCACCTTCCACGGGCGGTGCGGCTCCAGCGAGTGCGTGGTCAGCACCAGCCGCGCGCCGGTGAGCGGGCGCGCCAGCACCCCGGCCAGGTGCGAATACCAGGTGTGGCAGTGCACGATGTCGGGCGCATCCACGGCGCCCACCATGGCCAGGTCGCGGACCAGGGCGTCCAGCAGCCGCGCGTGCCGCGGATCGCGCGTGGGAAGATCCACCGGAGGCGCCACGCCCTGCACGTGGAGATTGCCATCCGCCGAATGCTGCTCGCCGAAGCAGAGCACCTGCACCTGGTGCGCGCCGCCCTCCGCCGCCGCCAGCTCGCGCGCCAGGTACTCGATGTGGACGCCGGCGCCGCCATAGACGTGCGGGGGATACTCGTTGGTCAGCTGCGAGATGCGCAGCGGGCGCGCGGTCATATGACGGTGTCGTCCGCGATCTCGGCGTTCTTTACGATGACGACGATGCCGTCGCGGATGTAGAAGCCCGGCCCCTCGCCCTCCTGCACGCCGCCGCCGTTGGTGATCACGCACCGTTTGCCGATGGATGCGTTCTTGTCGATGATGGCCCGCTCGATGGTCGTGTCCTCGTCGACCCCCGGGTGCTCGGGGCCTTCCACGCGGCTGCGGATGGCGGGGTCCTCCCAGCGGTAGTAGTCGGCGCCCATCATCACCGTGCGGTGAATGCGGGTGCGCGCGCCCAGGTACGAGCGAATGCCGATCACCGACTGCGTAACGTCGCTGTCGATGATGACGGACGCCTCGCCGATGATGGACGCGTCGATGCGCGAGCGGGTGATCTTGGCCGGGGGGAGCAGGCGCGCGTTGGTGTACAGCGGCATCTGCTCGTCGAACAGGTTGAACGCCGGCTTGGGGTCGGTGAGCATGAGGTTGGTGTCGAAGAACGACCGCACGGTGCCGATGTCGTTCCAGTATCCCTTGAACGGGTACGAGACCACCTTCCGCTCGCGGATGGCGCGGGGGATGATGTGCTTGCCGAAGTCGTTGGCGTCGGGATGCCCGTCCAGCAGCTCCTGCAGCACCTGGCAGTCGAAGACGTAGATGCCCATCGACGCCAGGTAGATGCGCCCGGCCGCTTCCATCTCCGCCTCCACCGGGCTTTCCTTGCCCGCCAGGTCGTCACGCGCCGGCTTTTCGTAGAACTCGGTGATGCGGTGCTCGGCGTCGGTCTTCAGGATGCCGAAGCCGGGGGCGTCCGCGGCCGTCACCGGCGTGGCGGCGATGGTGATCTCGGCGCCGGTCTGCTTGTGGTGCTCCAGCAGCAGCCGGTAGTCCATCGTATAGAGCTGGTCGCCGGAGAGGATGAGCACCTGCTCGTGCGCGTAGCTGCGGATGTGCAGGTTGCTCTGGCGCACCGCGTCGGCGGTGCCCTGGTACCAGTGCTCGCTGGTGGGCGTCTGCTCGGCGGCCAGCACGGTCACGAAGCCGCCGCGGAACCGGTCGAACAGGTACGAGCGGGCGATGTGGTCGTTCAGGCTGGCCGAGTTGTACTGCGTGACCACGAAGATGCGGTTGAGCCCGGAGTTGATGCAGTTGCTGATGGGCACGTCCACCAGGCGGTACTTGCCGCCCAGCGGCACGGCGGGCTTGGCGCGCTGCGCGGTGAGCGGAAACAGCCGGGTGCCTGCACCGCCACCCAGGATCACGGCGAGAACTCGGTCCATTTGGATGCGAAACGGGATGTGGGAAGCCGGCGCCGAGACTGACCTGTAGCCGGCGGAGATGCGCCCGCCTGCTGCAAGGTAAAGACCCGCGCGCGGCCACGATACCACCCTCCGCCGATCCGTGACCGCATACGTGCTGTGTCGTGGCGGAAAGTGTCACGGATTTGGCCTCACACGCCATCCTCCCGGTCTGATACCAGATTCGGCTTGATTGTGCACTCCGGCCCAAAAGAATGCCTCACACGGAGGGCACGGAGCACACGGAGGACAGGAAGAAGCACAGGGG
Organism: Longimicrobium sp.; assembly: GCA_035759295.1. GTDB lineage: Bacteria > Gemmatimonadota > Gemmatimonadetes > Longimicrobiales > Longimicrobiaceae > Longimicrobium. The sequence continues at coordinate 7,527 of DASTVC010000572.1, forward strand.
CCCTTCAATCCTCCGTGCCCTCCGTGGCCTCCGTGTGAGGCGGCAGTAGAAATCCGGGTGCACAATGGATCATGAGATACGGTCTGAAACGTGGATTCTGGCAATGCGCACCGTGCAGCCGGGCCCGCGGTGAAGCGGAAATTTCCTCGAAAACCGCAGGGCGGGCCGGCGACCGCACGCCGGCAGAAAGTGTGATCGTTGACGGCGTAAGCTTTTGTGACGCTGCGAGGAAATTCCGTATCGGCCGACGCTCGACTCCCCATCCCCGCTGGTTTTTTCCGCCCGATTCTGCGAGATTTGCTCCTTCCTCACCCCTCGCCACCGACGGGTTCGGCACCGCCCCCCGGGTTTCCCGGCGGGGCAGGGCCCCCTCTTTCCCTGCGGCAGTAAAACATGAGAAGGACGATCCACCTGGTTCATCCCCTGGTCGCCGCGGTCCTGCTGAACGCCGGGGCGGCTGCGCCCGCGCGGGCACAGGGCTGCGATCCCATGCAGACCACCTGTCCGCCCTCGCCGCCCAGCGTGACGGTGACCCCCGGGACCCTGCGCACCGACTCGGCCGCCGTCACCGTCCGCATTCACTGGCGGGACGGAGACGGCCTGTTCGGCAGCACCTACCGCATCCTGGTCAACGGCAGCGTGGCCGACATGCAGGGCTGGGGCTTCTCGCAGGACGAGACGGGCACCATGGCCACCTCCGAGGCCCGCGTCTCCACCCGCCGCGACGCACTGAACACGCCCACCGTGGTGACCGCCGAGATTACCGACCGGGACGGCAACTTCGACAGCAGCACCGCGACGTACACCTACGCCGGCGAAGAGGCGCGGATCGCCAGGGACTCGCTGCGCATCTCCATGGAGCCGTTCCACAACGCCTTTCGCGACCTGACCGCCGGCAGCGCCTCGCTGTCGTATTCCATGCCGTCGTACGTGAGCATGGGGCAGGCACGCGCGTACGGCGCGCTGTACCTGAGCGAGCAGGCGTACCAGACGGGCTACGTGCAGGTGGACGTGACGGACCTGTCGCTGGATCCGGCGCCCGTGTACTCGCTGCAGGTGATCGACTTCACCACCGGCGCGCGGGTGACGCTGCAGAACGGCCAGCAGGAAATGTTCTTTTCGCGGCCCACCCTGTCGCCTACGCGGCTGGCGGGGCAGTGGGACCTGCGGACGAAGCCCACCGGCGACTACAAGTACTGGGTGGTCGCACGGGCGCACTGGGCCGACGGCACCTTCAGGGAGAGCCGTGCCCTGGCCCGGGTGCTCGTGGTCAACGAGGTGGACAGCCCGTTCGGCAAGGGGTGGAGCATGCCGGGGCTGCACCGCATCTACCCCGGCACGTACGGGGACGGCGTCCTTCTCAGCGACGGCGCGGGGAAGGTGCTGTTCTTCGAGGCCTCCGGCTGCCACGAGGGCCGCTGCGCGTACCGCTCGCCCGAAGGCGACTTCAGCACCCTGGAGCGCAACCAGTCCACCGGGGCCTACACCCGGCGGTACGGGGACGGGTCGAAGATCACCTACTACTCGTTCGGCGGGATTGAGGCCGTGGAGGACCGCTTCGGCAACCGCACGGCGTACGCGTGGACGCTCCGCACGAAGTGGGTGCCCACCGCCATCACCGACCCCGCGGGGAAGGCCGTCACCTTCAGCTTCAACGACGGCGGGTGCGGTGGATGCCAGATCGCCGGGTTCGTCGACCCGGCGCAGCGCACGACGACGGTCCTGTACAACACGGCGGGGCAGGTCACGGCGGTCACCGCGCCGGACGGCAGCTACGTGTTTCGCGATGTCACGTACGGCGGCGCCTCGTCGACGGCCAACCTGGTCACCGGGTGGACGGACGCGCGCGGCGGGCTGTGGAGCATCACCATGGCGCGCTCGCACCTACAGGACGTGTATGCGCCCCAGGTGATGATGAACGGCGTCGCCGTGCGCCCCCGCACCGGGCTGCGCTCGCCGCAGACCGGGTCGATGCGCTTTGACGTGAACACCTCCTTCGCGGTGCCGGCGCGGGGGGTGGCGCGCGACAGCGCCCTCGTCCGGACCGCCGATTCCGAAGGGCACGTGAGCTGGGCGCTGCTGGACCGCTTCGGGAACGCGACGTACGCCCAGTCGCCCACGGGCGTGCGCACGTACGCGCGCTACGACACCCGGGGCCTGCCCCTGCAGACGGTGAGCGCGGCCGGCATCATCACCACCTACGCCTGGAGCGACGAGGGGCTCCTGCTGGAGCAGCGCGCCACCGGCCAGCCCGTGTTCCGGGCCACGTACACCTGGTTCGGGCAGCCGCGCAGCACCTCCAGCGGCGGCCAGACCACGTGGTACAGCTACGACGGCGCCGGGCGGCTGCTGAGGTCGTGGACGGGCACCGGCCTCGAGGCGGACTCGCTGCAGAAGGCCACGTCGTACACCTTTGACGCCCGGGGCCGGCTTACCGCCGTCGCCACGCCCGACGGGCTGCGGTCCGAGACCGGGTTTTCGGCCGTCGGCTGGATGAACCCCGACTACACCCGGGTGCTGAAGAACGTGAGCGGCGCCACGGAGTGGGTCACCACCACCTTCGCCTACGACGACTACGGGCGCACCAGCCGCGTGCAGGGCCCAGACGGCGCCACGGCCACCGAGTACGACCTGCTGAACCGGGCGGCCAAAGTGACGGACCCGCGCGGCGGCATCACCACCTTCGGCTACACGGGGCCCGACCTGACGCGGGTGACGGATGCATCGGGCAAGTCGTACACCTGGTCGTACGACGTGCTGGGCTGGCTTCTGGCGGAGACGGACCCGGAAGGACGGTCCCGGACGTACGTCCACAACCAGGACGGGCTGGTGACCAGCCGCACCGACCGGCGGGGCCAGACCGTGGCGACCACGTACTACGCGGACCACCGCGTCCGCCAGGTCACGGCGGACGGGCAGACCACCACCTACTCGTACTCGGTAGACCCCAACCGCGTGGTCGCCACCAGCGCCGTGAGCACCGACACGCTGGAGCAGCACCTGCTGTATCCGTGGCTCACCGGCCGCACCGTGCACGTGATGGGCGGGCGGCAGTACGTCATCCGCGGCATGGTGGAGGACGCGACCCAGTCCTCCAACGGGATCGAGGTCACGGGCTACGTGAACGGCGTGTGGCAGTGGCAGCGCACCGCGCCCATCGCCCGCGACTACCACCCCGCCGACCCGGCGCTGGGCTACGAGGTGAGGTACGCCAACTTCACCACCACCGTGGTCTCGCAGGGCTACGACAAGACGGGCCGGCTTACCCGGACGACCTATCCCAACGGTGTGACCCGCTACCACGGCTACGACGCCCACCGGCGGCCGGCGGGCATCTCCTTCAGCTCCACCGCGGTGAACAACGCCCTGGCGGCGGAATACGACTACGACGCCATGAGCCGCCTGGAGCGGCGCCGGCCCTTCTCGGGCGACTCGGCCCACGTATACCAGTACGACGCGCTGGGCCGGCTGGGCTCGATGGCCGCGGTGCGGTACACGCTGTCGCAGCCCATCGGCTGCAACCCGTCGTTCGAGTACTGCCCGCCGCCCGACACCGTCGCCACGCCGGTCCGCACCGAGTCGTTCAGCTACGACGCGGTGGGCAACCGCACCGACCGGCCGGCCACGCTGGCCCCGTCCAGCAACCGCTACACGAGCTTCGACGGGTGGACGCTGGAGTACGACGCCGAGGGCAACCTGCGGCACAAGTACAAGGCGGGGGTGATGGACCAGTGGTTCACCTGGAACGCGCTGGGGCAGCTGGCGGAGGTCACCACCAACGGCCGGCGGGTGACGTACCGGTACAACGGCTTCGGCACGCGGGTAAAGCGCGAGGACGCGTACTGGGGCTCCACCACGTGGTACCTGTACGACGGCAACGACCTGCTCATCGAGATGAACGCCGCCGGCGAGCCCATCCGCAGCTACACCTACGCCGACGGCACCGACACGCCGCTCAGCATGACGATGGGCGCCACGGGCGAGACGTTCTACTACGTCACCGAGTCGCCCGGGCACGTGCGGGCGCTGCTGAGCTCCTCGGGCGCTGTGGCGAAGAAGTACACGTACCACCCCTTCGGCCAGCAGGACGCCCCGCTGGACGAGGGCGACCAGCCGCTCCAGTTCATGGGCCGCGAGCGTGACGGCGTGACGGGGATCTACTACGTCCGCGCCCGCTGGTACGACGCGGACCTGGGACGGTTCGTCTCCGAGGACCCGATCGGGCTCAGCGGCGGCATCAACACCTACGCGTACGCCAACAACGACCCCATCAACCTGCGCGATCCCAGCGGGCTGGATCCGTTCGTGGATTGTACGCGATACCAGGACGGCACTCCCAACGCCACCATCCTCTGGTGCTGGAGCGAGTACGGCTCCAAGCTCGACCAGGCGCGGGTACGGTGGAACGATCACATGCAATTGCCGGGGCCCGGGCTCTCACCGGAGACGATAAAGCTGTTCGACCGCTTGAACTCGTATTCCCCTCGTGAGATGGCGGGCTGGGAGCTCGCAACGCGGAGACTGAACAGGGCCGAAAGCCGGGAAACGCCGTTCGCCCAGTGCGTGGTGAAGGGCAACCTGATGGCGTACGGCTTTTTCACCACCGCCGCGACCACGGGCTCGAATGGAGCAGCCAGCGCCTACAGGGAAATGGCGATCGCGGCCGAGAAAGCCGGCAACGCGGCAGAGGCAGCGCGGTTGACCAACCTGGGAACCGGCTTCGCGAGAGCCGGCCAGCTGGGTGCATCGTTCGTGGTCGGATACAACGTGGGCGCCGCGTTCGTCTGCTCCGCCGACGGGAACTACTACAACTGACGCACGTGAGGGGGGCGGATTCCGCCCCCCTCACCCGAACAGCGCGATGAGGACGGCGCCGGCGCTCACCAGCAGGGCGCCGGCGAGGCGGTGGCCGGCGGCGCCGCGCTCGTTCAGCAGCACGATGCCCAGCCCGGTGGCGATCAGCAGCCCGGTGGAGGAGATGGCGATCACGTAGCCGGCGAGCGCCATCCGCATCGCCAGGTACAGCCCCGCCTGCTGCAGCGCGAAGGCGACGGCGGCCACGGCCACGTATCCGCCCCACGGAAGCCATCGGACAGGGAGCGCCACGCCGCCCGTCCGCCGTCCCATCACCGGCAGCGCAATCCCCAGCAGCAGCCCCGAGCCCAGCGCCAGCGTGACGCCCCACGGAAACGGCCCCACCGCCGCGATGCCGAACTTGTGGATGAGGGTGGTGACGCTCCACGCCACGGCCGCGGCGATGGCGAACCAGCTGGCGCGTTCGCGGGCCAGCGCGCGCAGCGGCTCCAGCGCCGATGCGCCGGGCCGCAGCCCGATGCAGTAGACGCCGGCCGTCACCAGCACCACCCCCGCGGCGGCCGGCGGGGTGGGCACCTCGCCCAGGAACAGCCATCCGCCCAGCATCACCAGCGGCGGCAGCAGGCCCAGCAGCGGCTGCACCAGCGACAGGTCTCCCGCGCGCAGGGCCAGCGTAAGGCACAGCATCCCCAGCACTTCGGGCACCAGCACCAGTCCCGCCGCCCGCCAGTACGCGGGCGGCAGGGGCGGCCATCCGCCGGTCACCGCCACCACGCACAGCAGCACGAGCCCCGCCAGGACGCGGAACGCCACGGTCGATACCACGGCGCCCGCGTGCTCCACCGCCCGCTTGAGCGCAAAGCTGGTCCCCGCCGATCCCAGCGCCGCGGCCAGCGCAAAGACGATCCACATCCGCGACAAGCTATCCCCCGCCGCCGCCGCCGGCACCTCTCAGAGAGTGTCTACGAATCTGGTCTTCCAGAGAACCGGGGATTTGATTTCCTGAGAGGGTGTTGCTAACCCTCTACCGAAGTGTTGACTCCCTGAGGGAGCGCCACGCGTAACCCTCAATAAACACAAGTGCTTGCGAGCGACCGAAGGATCTCCTCTCCGCCGCCGTGAGGCCAGCCGGCGAGCATCGGGGCCGGCCTCCCGGTTGTGCCGGCGAGATCCTTCGGTCGGCACCAGGCTCCATCGTAGCCTCAGGTTACGGCGTGGTGCCTCCCTCAGGAAGTCAACGTTCTGGACCGTCTAGCAACACCCTCTCAGGAAATCAGTCCGGTTAGGCTGATTCTTACACTCATTCTCATTGGAAAAACCTCCACAGGCATCGTTCGGGACGTCGTTGGCATCATGCTCCGCATCCGGCAGCGCTTTTGCAGCCGCATCCGTCCGCGCGGTCCGTCGCCAGCCGATCGCGAAAACGGTGGGTGGATTACGGCGCCGCGTGGAGGAACCGCGGGCGAACGCAGAAGCGTGAAGCGCCCGCCACGCCGGAGAGGGGAACGAAGGAGGACGAGATGAGAAGCACGGCCAAGCAGCTCAGGCGCGGGGTGTTCGGCGCGGCGGTGGTGATGGCGCTGGGGTTCGGGGGGAGCCAGGCGCTCGCGAGCCCCGCCCCGCGGGTGGACGCCGCGCCGAAGTGCGATCCCCGGTTGTGCGACCGCATCTGCCGCGCGATCGGGGCGTTCTCGGGCACGTGCACCGAGGGCGGCGGCTGCGCCTGCGCGCTGTAGCGGACGCCGGCCGCGGACGGCCGCGGAGGCGCGGGGAGGACGGTTCGCTCCGCGCCTTCGGCATCCCGTTGGGGCACATCGTGTTGCGGTGAAAACGCGATGTCCCGGCCGTGCCCTTGCCAGCGCACGCGCGTGCTGTTTGTTTTCCGTGCCGCGAACCGCGGGTACGGCGGAATCCGTGAGCCGCCCGGAGTACCCTCTTTCGCGACTTTCCCGTAGCACACCGTCCGGCCACGCGCCGGGGGGCCCATCGAGGACCGCTGGACCATCATTCGCTCCACGCTTCCACATCCCGTAGACACCACAATGGCTCGCATCCGCCCGCTCCGCATGCTGCCGCTGCTGGCCGCCCTCGCCGCGTGCGCCGACGATCCCACGGGCTCGCCGCCGCCGCAGCCGGGGCCGCACGTGCAGGGCGTCTACGAGTTCACGCTGAGCGGCATCGGCGGCGGCGACGTGCAGGGGAGCGTGGCGCCCGTGCGCGGCCCCTCCATGACGATGAGCTCGCTGGACAGCGGGGTGGTCTTCGACCTGGTTTCCTCCGCCTCCTTCACGGACGGGCAGCGCGGCCGGGGCGGGCACCGGTACATCAGCTTTACCTATCGCGTGCGGAACGCCACCGGCGCGCCCCTCACCAACCTGACCATCCTTCCCGCGACCACGGCCACCACCCTGGCGGGGACGCCGTTCACCTCGCTCAAGCTGTTCGGCGGCACGGCGGCCAACCCGGCGCTGGCCACGTGGATCGTCCCCACGGGCGCCGTGACGCTGGGCGCCGGGACGGAGATGCGCGCGCTGGACCCCGACGTGCTGCAGGTGTTCGAGGAGAGCGAGGTGGCCGCCCTGGCGCTGCCGGCCGGCGTCACGGGGGTGTTCCCGTACGGCTTCGTGGTCCGCAACCCCGGCTCCGCGTCCAGCCGCACGCTGCCGCCCGCCGCGAGCATCCACGACTACGCCGGCCTGGTCACCTTCGCCTTCCGCTTTCCGCTGGCGGAGGCGGGGGCCGCGCAGGACCCGTTCTCCATCACCTTTCACGCGGTGGCGGTGCAGGACACGGAGACGCGGCTCACCGAGAGCATGGAAGAGGCGCAGGACACCGCCGCCGTGCGCCGCCTGCGCGAGCGCGCCGCCGCGCTGGGCGCCACCACCGTGACGGTGCTCCCCGGCAGCGCCGCCGCGGGGCCGGAGGTGCCCGACTACCCGGGCCAGCGGCAGCTGTGCACCGTGCGCACCGCCGGGCCGGCCGCGGCGCCGGTGCGGTACATCAACGCGTCGGCCGGGTACGCGCGCCTGCAGGTGCTGCGGCCGGGCGAGACGCCCAGCGCGTGCGCGCCCAACTTTCGCGCCGGCACCGCGCAGGCCGCCGCGCCCGGCGTGCCGTACACGCTCACCCTGCGCGCCGTGGACCGCTACGGGAACCGTCCCACGGCCATCGACACGGTGTGGCTGGAGCAGGTCTCCGGGCCCGGCGTCAGCCTGGGCGCGCCAGCGGAGCTGGTAAACGGCGTGGCGGCCATCCAGGCCACCTGGTCCGGGCCGGGCAACGCCGTGCTGCGGGCGGCCGGGCGGCGGAACCGGGGAGAGCAGCAGGTGGACGTGGGCGCGCCGTCGGTGGTCCTGTCCGCGGGCGACCGGCAGGCGGCGATGGCGGCGTCGGGGGTTCCTGTGCCCCCCGCGGTGGTGGTGCGCGACGGCGCGGGAAATCCGCTGCCGGGGCGCACCGTCACCTTCTCCGTCACCGGGGGCGGGGGATCGGTGGTGGACGCCGTCGCCACCACCGACGCCGCGGGGGTGGCGCGGGTGGGGAGCTGGGTGATGGGCGCCGTCGCGGACCTGAACACCCTGGCGGCCACGGTGGCGGGGCCGGGCGTGGCCGGAAACCCCGTGCAGTTCACCGCCAGCGGGTGCCAGGACGGCGGCGGGACGGGGTTCGGGATCACCCTCTGCTTCGGGTCGTCGTTCACGGCCTCGCAGCGCGCCGTGTTCGAATCGGCCGTGGCCCGCTGGGAGGGGCTGGTGACGGGCGACGTGAGCGACGTGGCCGTCCACCAGCCGGCGGGGTTCTGCAACTCCACCTCGCCGGGGCTCGACCGGGTGGTGGACGACCTGGTGATCTTCGCGGCCATCCAGCCCATCGACGGCGCGGGCGGGGTGCTGGGGAGCGCCGGCCCGTGCTGGATTCGCGACGCCGGGTCGCTCCCGATCGTGGGGACCATGCGCTTCGACACGGAAGACGTGGGGGGGCTGGAATCCAGCGGGCGGCTGCAGAACGTGGTGCTGCACGAGATGGGACACGTGCTGGGGATCGGGACGCTGTGGAGCAACCTGGGCCTGCTGCAGAACCCCACGCCCCCGGGGTCGCCGCTGGACACCTGGTTCAGCGGGGCGGACGGCCTGGCGGGCTTCAACGCCATCGGCGGCGCCACGTACACGGGCGGGCAGAAGGTGCCGGTGGAGAACAGCGGCTCGCCGGGACGCATCAACACGCACTGGCGCGAGTCGGTGCTGGCGAACGAGCTGATGACGGGGACGCTGAACGCCGGGATCAACCCCCTGAGCCAGCTGACCGTCCGCTCGCTGGGCGACATGGGCTACACGGTGAACGCCGCGGGCGCGGACGCGTTCTTCCTCACGCTCAGCCTGCGCGCGGGGAGCGGAGTGGATGCGGGCGCGGACGCCCTCCCGCTGGTGGGCGACGTGGAGGCGGGCCCCATCCATCGCCAGGACGCAAAGGGCCGCGTGACGCGCTACCGCTGATCGCCTGGCGCGCGCCTTCTCGTGATCGAAGTGCCCCGCAAGCCAGCCGCTTCCGGGGCACTCTGCATTCGGTGCGTGGCCGGCGCGCTGAACGAATCAGCCTGACACGGGGTCAGCGGCATCTAACTTCGCATGTGGAGGATGACAGCCGCCGGGCTCGCTTTCCATTGTTCCGGAGGAGGATCGCGGGCGTGGACGTGAACACGGTCGAGGTGGTGAGCGGGCTGCGCGAAGGAGACGTGGTGATCCTGTCCGACATGACGGCGTGGGACCGGACGCAGCGGGTTCGCCTGCGCTGACGCTTGATATCCAACTCCCCAAACGGAAAGCCGACCCATGGAGCAGGCCTCCCAAGCACGCCCCCTCATTCGGCTGGACGGCGTGAGCAAGGTCTTCTACTCCGACGAGGTGGAGACGCACGCCCTGGCCAACGTGCACCTGGAGGTGCGCGAGGGAGAGTACCTGGCCATCGCCGGCCCCTCCGGCGGCGGCAAGACCACCCTGCTTTCCATCCTGGGGCTGCTGGACAGCCCCACGTCGGGCGAGTACCAGCTGAACGGGCACCCGGTGGCGCGCCTGACCGCGGCGCAGCGGGCCCACATCCGCAACCGCGAGATCGGCTTCATCTTCCAGGCGTTCAACCTGATCGGCGACCTGAGCGTGCAGGAGAACGTGGAGCTGCCGCTCACCTACAGAAAGATGGCGGCGGCGGAGCGCAGGCAGCGGGTGCTGGAGGCGCTGGAGCGCGTGGGGATGTCGCACCGGGTGAACCACTACCCGGCGCAGCTTTCCGGCGGCCAGCAGCAGCGCGTAGCGGTGGCGCGCGCCATCGCGGGCAGGCCCAGCGTGCTGCTGGCCGACGAGCCCACGGGAAACCTGGACTCGGTGAACGGCGAGCAGGTGATGGCGCTGCTGCGCGAGCTGCACCAGGAGGGCGCCACCATCTGCATGGTGACGCACGACCCCCGCTACGCCGAGCACGCCGAGCGCACGGTGCACCTGTTCGACGGCCGGATCGTGCGCGACGAAGCGCCCGCCCAGCTGGAGCGCTACGGCTTCGGCGTCGACTGAGCTGAAAAATTGGCCTCACACGGAGTCAGCGGAGTCAGCTGAGTCGAGTGAGCGGCGCGGAGAGGGACGGCCGGAGCCGGCGCGCCTGCGGGGCGGCGCCGGCTCCGGTGCATGCCGCGGGCTCAGTCGTCCAGGACGCCGCAGGCGATGATGGTTCCCATGTTGCTGGGTGAGGCGTGGACGTTCACGATGTACCGTTTGGCCTCGTTCAGCTCCACGGGGACGTGCGCCTGCGCGGTCGCGGTTCCGCCGCCCCCCACGTTCAGCGGGGGATACGCCGAGGCGGGACCCACCACCGGCGCGTTGGCGTCGCCGCAGGTGCCTTCGTGGATGTGCCACGGGTGCACGCCGCCGCTCTGGGCGCCGCGGATGCTGATGGTGGCGTGGGTCGCGTCCTCCATCCCGCGCGCCGTCGCCGTGCCCGAGACCCCCGAGCCGCCCACCGGCATCAGGGTGGCGCTCCAGCTCTCCACCGCGCCCGGCCTCTCCACGTCGACGTCCACGCGCCCCGTTTCGGGGTCCGTCTGCACCTTGGGCGTCTGCGAACAGGCCCCCACCGCCAGCAGCGCCGCCGCCGCCACGTAGATCGACCTCATGGATCCCTCCTTGCCAGCGTACAGGCCACGCCCGCTCCCCTGCGGGCGCCCGCGAGGCCGCTGCATGTCGCGCGCCGCGTTCGCACACTCGATTGTGTTATTTGTATTTGTGCGCGTGGGCTCCCTCTCAAAGGGATGACTGACTCTGGAGTCGGGGGGAATGAGATGACTTCCGCCCAATCGCCTCCAGCTCCATCACCGCCCCATCGGCCGCTACGTCGTCGCGGATGATGCGGCCGAGGCGCGAGGCGTGGTCGCGGAAGGAGGGCTCGGCGAGGAGGCGCTGGAGGGCCGCGGCGATGCGGGCGGGTTTGGCGGATGGCCGCAGCCGCAGGCCGGCGCCGCGGGCGAAGACGCGGGCGGCGTTGTCGTCCTGGTCGCGGCCCATGGGCAGGCAGAGGAGCGGAACGTCGGCGGCAAGCGCGCGCATCACCGTGCCGTGTCCCGCGTGCGTTACGATGGCGGCCGCGTGCGGAAACACCTGCGCGTGCGGAGCGGATGCGACGGCGACCACGTTGGGAGGCACGTCGAAGCGCTCGCGCGCCATGGCCGGGCCCAGCGTGACCAGCCCGCGCACCGGCAGCGCTCCCAGCGCCGCGATGATGCGCCGCAGCACCTCGCGCTGGTCCTGGAAGGTGGAGGAGAGGCTGGCGACAACGAGGGGGCGCGGGTGCGAATCCAGCCACGGGCTCGTCCACTCGCCCGTCCAGTCCGGATCGTCCAGCACGGGTCCGACATAGCGAACGTTGGGCGGCGGGGGCGTGATGGGGAAGTCGAACGCGGCAGATGTCTGGATCAGCCGGAGGTCGGCGGCGTGGTACTGGCCCACCATCTCCCGCGCCGTCCGCAGCGGCGGAAATCCGAAGGCGCGCCGCGCATCGTTGAACGCGGGGAGATACGCCGCGAGCTGCCGGAGGAAGAGGCGCGTCATCAGCCCGTCGCGCAGGCGGCCGACGGGGTCGGTGCGTGGCAGGAAGCCCGGTCCCGCGGCCGGCCTGCCGGGGCCGGGGAGGTACTCCGGCATGTGGAAGAGCACCACGCGCGGAATCCCCGCCGCCTCCGCGGCGATCAGCGCGCCGGGCATCAGCGCATCCACCACGACCACGTCCGGCGGCGCACCCTCCATCGCCCGCCGCGTCTCCTCCGCCACGATCCGCGCCGGGCCGAACACCAGGTGCTCCAGCGACGCCCGCAGCGCGCCGATCGGAGACCGCGCCGCCGAATCGCCGATCAGGTCCGCCGTGCGATCCGTCCGCGTAAAGTGCCGCGTGAACGGGACGAATCGCGCCCCCGCCTGCTCCACGGCCTCGCGCAGGCACGGCTCCGTGAGCACGCGCACGTCGTGGCCGCGCGCGGCCAGGCGGCGGGCGACGCCCAGCACCGGCGGCACGTTCCCGCCGCCTTCGAAGGTCACGAACAGGTAGGAGCGCGCAGCGGGCATCGGCGCCTCAGGCGGCGGGGTGGGGGAGAGAGATGATGCCGTCAATCAGCGTGCCTGTCACCCGCTCCGTCTCCTCCCGCTGCGTCGTACTCGATGCAGGCCGTGATCACACGCTCCCGCGAAGGACCTGTCACGCCCGCGCGGGATCGAGGGCGAGGGGGGCGAGCACCTGCCGCTCCCACGCGGCGTACTTCGCCGTCAGCTGCGCGAGGACGTCTGGCCGGTCCGCCCTGAGATCGCGCGTCTCGCCCGGATCGGCGGCCAGGTCGAACAGGAACTCGCCGTCCTCCGTCTGCAGGTACTTCCAGTTGCCGCTGCGCAGCGCCTTCTGGCGGCGGCGCTGGGAGATGCGCCAGTAGAGGTCGCGATCGGCGTGCGTGGTGGTGGCGCCGGTCAGCGCGGGCATCAGGTCGATGCCGTCCAGCGGCGCGGCGGCGGGCGGCTGCGCGCCGGCCAGCGCCAGCAGCGTGGCGGTCCAGTCCATGGTGACCGCCACGTGGTCCGTCCGCGTCCCCGCGGGGATCCTCCCCGCCCAGCGCGCCATGGCGGCCACGCGGATGCCGCCCTCATACAGCGTCATCTTTCCGTGGCTGAACGGGCCCATGTGCGAAAAGCGCTCGCCGCCGTTGTCGCTGGTAAAGATGACGAGCGTGTCACCCTCCATCCCCGCCTGCCGCAGCGCGTCCAGCACCCGGCCGATCCCCGCGTCCATGCTGGCCACCATCCGCGCGTACGTCTCCGGCGAGCCGCCGCCGGCCCAGCGCAGCGAATCGGGGTACGGCGGGTCGCCCGGTGCCTGCCAGGGCCAGTGCGGCGCGTTGTACTGCAGGTTCAGAAAGAGCGGCTTCGACCGCGCGCGGGAGACGATCCGCACGGCGCGCTCCGTGAACAGGTCGGTCAGGTACCCCTCGGTCCGCACCGTCCGGGTGCCGTCCTGAAATAGGTTCTGCAGCGACTCGGTGTCCAGGTGGCTGGTGTAGTCGGCCGCGGCGCCCAGCAGGCCGTAGAACTCGTCGAAGCCGTGGCGGAGCGGATGGAATTTGGGGAGCGTGCCCAGGTGCCACTTTCCCACCAGCGCCGTCTCGTACCCGGCGTCGCGCATCAGCCGGCCCAGCGTGGGCGGATCGGGATCCAGCCCGTCGGGGTGGGTGGTGAGCGGCTCGAACAGGCCGGCGTGCGTGCGCGCGGGGTAGCGGCCCGTGAGCAGCGCCACGCGCGTGGGCGTGCACACCGGCGCCGACGAATACGCCTGCGTAAGCTGCACACCTTCGCGCGCCACCCGGTCCAGCACCGGCGTGGAATAGTCGGTCCGGCCGGTGACGCCCAGGTCGCCGTAGCCCAGGTCGTCGGCCATGATCAGCAGCACGTTCGGCCGGCGCCGCGGCCCGGGCCGCGCCGCCGGCGAGGTGCCGCAACCGGGAACGGCCGCCAGCACCGCCGCGCCGGCAAGGGACTGGACAAAGCGCCTGCGATCCATCGTGCTCCGGGACGTGGGAGGGGCGCCTGGGCCGATGGGCGGCAGCGCGGGGATCCACATTGCGCCCGCGGGCGAAGCCGGCGCCAGCAAACGTTTGAATCGCCGCGCGTCCGGGTCTCGTCTTGATCCGGAAAGCCTGAAGCTTGTGACGCGCGCCAATCGCTCGATCGAAGTGGTGGATGGTTCTCAAGATCTCGCATCATAACAACTTCCAGAGTTTGTTGTGCAGTGAAGAGAAACGTTCCGCGGGCTCACGGATCGACGACCGGCTACGAGCATCCGCGAGTAGATTTCTCAGTCGGCGCCAAATTGTAGCCTGGAAGAGGGACTCCGCGCGGCGCCTCCTTCGAAATGACAGATTGCAGCGCGACTGCACAACGAATTCCGAAATTCGGTATCAGGTGATGCGGACGGCCGGGAATGGCCTGAAATCGAACCGAGGGTCTCCGCCGCGGCGCGGAAACCCTCGGTTCGTACGGGGATGCGATACCGGCGTCAGCTCGACCCCTTGCGCGTCCAGATCGTCTGGTTGGCCCAGAGGATGTGCTTGGCGGACAGCGGCTCCGTCTTGTTGGCGACGGACAGCACGCCGGTGAAGGCGTCGTGGTCGGTGAAGTCGATGTAGATCACCGGCGAGCCGACGTTGACGGTGAAGCCGCTGAACGGCCCGCGCACCGGGTACTTCACCGTGAGCAGGTCGGCCTGGGAGGTGATGGTGATCTCCTTGCCTTCCTCGTCGGTCCAGGTTCCGTCGAATGCCGTGCCCATGATTGCCTCGCATGGTGAATGGGTTCCGGGAGCTCGGGCCCGGCGCGTCCGGGCCTGCCTCCCGCGGATCAATCTCCCTCTCGATTCCACCCCGCACCGTATCCCGAACGGCCACAACCCTCGCCCAACGGGCCAGCTCTCGCGGCCCTGCGGGGTCCCGCGGCTGTCCGGGGCCCCGGCAAAGGCGAAGGCCCTGCACCGGATCTCGATGCAGGGCCCTGGTTCCGGACTGGCCGGCGCCCCCTCCCCCTTGAACGATACTCGTGAAGACGTTCCTGCGGCATCAAGAGGCGTACGTGTGATTCTGGCGACGGAAGGGACGCCGGCCGGCCAGGTCGTCGTGCCGCATCGGCTCCAGGCGATGCCCGCCCGGCGTCAGCTCGACGTGATCTGCCCGGTGCCCATCGGAATCCAGACGAGCGACACCACCGGATTCACGGCGTTGGCCGAGCTGTTGTTGACGCTCAGGGTGAACGGGTTGTTCGCCGGCACCGGCAGCAGGAACGACGTACCGACCGCCACGCTGCCGACGTCGGTGGAGTTGGATCCATCCGGCGGATACGTCAGCTGGCCCCCGCTCGCGATCGCGCTGACGGGACCGCATGTCCCCTCGATCCAGCAGAACGCGGTTCCGTCGTCCGACACGCCCCGTTCACGACCCCGAAGGCGAATCCGTCGGTGGTCGAGGTGTAGGTGCCGGGGCCGAGCGCCTGCATGCCGGCCGCGTCCAGCAGGGTGACGGTGGAGGTGTCCGTGATGCTCATGATTCCCTCGCATGATGAGTGGTCCCGCCGGGTGAGCCCGCGAATCCGAGCTTGCTTCCCGGCGATCAATCTGCCGCGTGCTCCCGCGGCGCCCCGTATCCCGAACGGCCAACACCCGCGCCCATCCGGCCAGCGCTCGCGTCTGCCGGAGCCGACGCTTCGCCGCCGCAGCGTGCCAGGAACCGCGAGGCGACGGCGCTGAAGCCGCCCTGGCGGCGCAGGTCGCCGGGGCGCAGGCCGGTGTGCCGTTTGAGGCTCTTGCGCAGAGCCGAGCCGGTGGAAAAGTCCATCGCGCGCGCCACGCTGTCGGCGCTGCGGCCGTCGTCCAGCAGGCGGCCCGCGTGCAGCAGGCGGCGCCAGGCCAGCAGCTCCTCCGGCGGCGGCAGCCCGGCGCCCCGCAGCGTGCGGCGCAGCGTGCGCGGGCTGCACAGGGCGGCGCGGGCCAGCTCCGGAACCGTCCGGGCCCCGCCGGCGGAAAGCAGGAGGGGCGCCAGCCAGCGGTGCACGGCCCGGGGAACCACTCCGGTCAGCCGGTCCACCATCGCCTCGATGGCCCCGCGGTTCAGGTGCGTGGACAGCGCCGCCGCCACCCGCGCCGCGGCGTCGGCCTCGGACACGCAGATGATCTCGCGGACGCCCAGCAGGGCCAGCGAAAAGGCGTCCGCCGCGGGGCGGTCGGTGAAGTCTGCCAGCGCCACCACCTCCAGCGCGGGCGCGCGCTCGCGCAGCCGGCGGAGCTCGGCGGCGGCAAAGGGGCCGCCGTGGTAGGGGTCTACCAGCGCCAGCCGCCCCGCGCCCGGCGCCGCCGCCCACCCCGCCAGCTCCGCCCAGGTGCGCGCGCGGCGCACCGTGTGGAATACGCCACAGGCGGCATCGCGCTGCACCGCGCGCCGCAGGGCGTCCGCGCCGGCCGGGACGTCGGAGAGAAGAAGGATGTCGCCCATGATTTTCTCGCGCCGCAAAAGGGTTTCCGCCGGTGCGGCGTTCCTTGCCGCTTCCCCTGCGAGCGCTTATCTATCGACGGGGCATCAAACCCCTGTCCGGACATCTATCAAAGTCTTCATTGATCCACGTGTTTCATCTCGATGTGCTGGGTGCGCCGGTGCTGCGCGGCCCCTCCGGGCCCGTGACCGGCCGCGCCGCCTACAAGCGCCGCATCGCCCTTCTCGCCATCCTGGCCATCGCCCGCCGCCGCCCCGTGGGCCGTGAGCGGCTCATCGGCCTGCTCTGGCCCGAAACCGCCTCCGACACCGCCCGCCACACCCTGTCCGAATCCCTCTACGTCCTGCGCAAGGAGCTGGGCGAGGGGGCGTTCCTGGCCGTGGGCGACGACCTGGCCCTTTCGCCCGACGCGGTTTGCACCGACGTGAGCGCGTTCGAGGAGGCGCTGGAGGAGCGGCGGCTGGAGGACGCGGTGGCGGCGTACGGCGGGCCGTTCATGGACGGCTTCTACGTGTCGGACGCCCCGGAGTTCGAGCACTGGGTGGATGCGGAGCGCGACCGGCTGGCCCGCGCGTACGC
>DASTVC010000573.1:0-8616 GCA_035759295.1 Longimicrobium sp.
TGGAGTCGTTCCCCGTCCAGAAGCTGCTTGCGGAGGAGAGCAGAATGACGCCGGGCGTTACACTCTGCCTGCCGTATACCTGCCCGGAATGCCCGTACACCCGCAACGTCCTTTGCTACTGACGGACGCAGATCGGCCCCGCACCCCGGCTCAGGTGTGGGGCCGGTTCCGTCCCGGCGTCCCAAGAGGCCGGCGTGCGCCGCAGACAACCGATTCACGACCAAGGAGATGGAGAATGCCGAGAAAGATCCGCCTGAACCCCGATGCACTCCGGGTAGAGACCTTCGAGCCGGATACCCCCCGATTCCCGCAGGGCACGGTGCACGCGCACGATGCGGCCAGCGGACAGTCATGCACCTACAACTGCACCCAGGGCGAGCCGACCTGCGGCGCCGGATGCAGGACTCTGCCCCTGGTCACCTGCCTCTGCTGACGAACCACGGATGCGCCGGGCACGCGGCTGGTTGTCCCACAGCCACCTGCCCATTGCCAATCACCCTTGCTGGAGGCTGAATGACGATGAAGAAGCTTCGCCTGGACCTGGATCACCTGGCGGTCGAATCGTTCCCAACGGCCCGGGGCGCGGAGGAGCGCGGCACGGTCGCCGCGCACGCGGCAAGCCTGCCGGGGTGCACCCTGCAGCCCTCGTTCGGCAACACGGCGTGCGAGCTGACCTGGCACTGCTCCAACATCCCCGGCGTCTGCTGAGCCGGGGATAGCGCCTCGCGGCGGATAACAGACCGGTTCACGCGGAGACGCGTGGGCCGGTCTTTCCGCACCGCGATCGTGCCGCTGCACCTCTGCTCCCCTGGGACAGTCCGGTCCCATCATACCGTCCCATCGGCGCCTCGGAATCCGGCGGAACGCAGGCGGACACGTCGGTCGCGACTGGCGCAGGTTGCGAGCGGACAACGACTTGGGAGAGACGTCGGATTTCCGGGCAGCCGGGCGTGCGACGTGCAGTTCGCGCGGACCGTGATCCCAGGCGGCCACCATCACCTCCCGCGCCGCCGCTCTCCCGCCGCGTGCGGGGAGGCCCCCACGACGACCGCCCGACGTCGAAAAAGTGCGGATGCAGCGCTTCCACGACCCGCCGCGGATGCCCGGCACGGGCGAGAGCGCTCGCGAGCGGCTGGACCGCGGACTGCCCCTGCCCGGCACCCCGGGCGAGGCCTACGTTGCGCGGCGAGCGATCCCGCTGGAGGTGGCCGAGGCCGCGGGGGTGCGCTTTGACCCCGACTTCGGCGGGCGGCCGGCGGTGCTGGTGGCGATGGTGGATGGGGACGGCGCGCTGGCGTCGCTGCACGGGCGCTATCTTCACGCCGCGCGGGGCGAGAACAAGATGCTCACCATCGGCCCCGGCGGCGGCGTGGTGAGCGTGCGCGGCGGCTGGCGCGCCGAGCCCCTGATCGTGGTGGAGGGGCTGTTCGACGCCCTGTCGCTGGCTGCCTGCGGGTGGGCCTCCGTGGCGACCGTGGGGCGCTGGGCACCCTGGCTTCCCGCGGTGTGCGCGGGGCGGACGGTATGGCTGGCGTTCGACGCTGGCCGCCCCGGCGATGCCGCCGCCGCGCTCTACGCCGGACGCCTGGCAGGCGCGGAGTGCCGACGCCTGCCCCCGCCGCCGCGGTGCAAGGACTGGAACACGGCCCTGGTCAAGCGCGGGCAGGGCACGGTTGCGCGCTGGGTGCGCGACCGCATCGCGGCGGGCGGGGCGTCGCCGCCGCTCGCCGCGCAGGAACCGCGAGCCACATCCCGCCGATAACGCACGGAGACCGAATGCAACCCCTGCTGACCCTGCGGCCCCCGCCCCGCGCGCCGCTGGCGCTGCCGCCCAGGATCTGCTTTCGCGTAACCCGCTTCTGCAACGCGCGCTGCGGCTTCTGCCTGGCACCGCCCAACGGCACGCACCCGCCGGAGGACGCGCTGATGCACCGCATCGACTGGCTCCTGGAGCGCGGGGTAAGGACGATCCACTTCTGCGGGGGTGAGCCCACCATCCACCCCGCCCTCGGGCGGCTCGTGGAGCACGTGCACGGGCGCGGGGCCAAGTCCGAGCTCACCACCAATGGCATCCGCCTCCCCGCCGCGCTGCCGCCGGTGCTCCGCGCAGCCGGCACCCGGGTGAAAGTGAGCCTGCACGGCAATCGCGAGCACCACGACGCCATCGTCGGCCGCGCGGCGTTCGGGCACACCACTGGCACCATCCGCCGGCTGGTGGCCGCCGGGGTGCCCACCTCCGTGCAGACCACGGTGGTGGCGGGCGGCGCCTGGGTGGTGGAGTGGGTCGCCGCCTTCTGCCTGGGCGCGGGCGTGCGAAAGCTGAGCATTCTTCCTTTCATCCCCCGGGGCAGCGGCTACGGGCGCCGCGGCGAGTACGAGATGCCGTCCGCCGAGCGCCGCGCGCTCCGTGAGCTGGTCGCGGGCACGCGGCGCGCGCTGAGCGGCCGGCTGGACGTGCGGTGGCTGGACTTTACCGCCCGCCCCATCCACGTCGTGGAGCCCGACGGGAGCGTGGTCGTCGAAGGACCTACGGAGGCGCGCGACGCGCTGCTCTGCCGCATCCCGGCGGCGACGCCTTCCTGAGCCCACCCCCGCCATCCCGCCACCACGGCCCCTCCCCCCCGCATCGCCGGCGGCACGACCGCTGCCCGCGCCTTTCCGGCCGGGTCCATCCCCGGTATCCTCCGGACGATCCTCCGCATCCCCCACATCGGCCGGCGATCTTGCCCGCCGCCGCTTCAGCACGCAGGATTTCCCTCACCCTCACCACGTCCGGCTCCATCGGTGGGTGCGCCGCTGGCACGGCCACGTTGCGGCGTTCGTGCGAAGCGCCGCGGGTTCGTCGCGGGCTGGTGCGCTTGCCCGCCGCGCCGGTCACGGAAAGCGGGACGGGGGATGGATGCCGCGGATCTAAAAGCAGGTCTCACCCGGACGCCGTGGAGGCGTGATGAAAGTGTTCGAGGTCGTCATCGCGCTGCTGCTGGGCGGCGCGGCGCTGGCGGCGGTGGCGCGGCGGATCGGCGCGCCGTACCCGGCACTGGTGGCGCTGGCCGGGGCGGCGCTCGCCCTGATCCCCGGCATGCCGACGCTGGTGCTGGATCCCGAGCTGGCGCTGGCGCTGTTCGTGGCCCCCGTGCTGGTGGACTCGGCCTTCGACGCGTCGCCGCGCGACCTGCGCGCCAACTGGCGGCCGGTCGCCAGCCTGGCGCTGGGCGCGGTGGTGCTCACCATCGGCGTGGTGGCCGTGGTCGCGCGGCTGCTGGTTCCCGGCATGCCGTGGGGCGCGGCCATCGCGCTCGGCGCCATCGTCGCCCCGCCGGACGCGGCGGCCGCCACCACCGTGCTCAAGCAGCTGCGCCCGCCGCACCGGCTGCTGACCATCCTGGAGGGGGAGAGCCTGTTCAACGACGCCAGTGCGCTCCTCGTCTACCGCCTGGCCGTCGGCGCCACGCTCGCCGGCTCCCTGTCCGGGTGGAGCGTGCTGCCCACGCTGCTGCTGATGACGGTGGGGAGCGTGGCGCTGGCGCTGGTGCTTTCGCGGATCACGATGGCCATCAGCGCGCGCATCCAGGACGTCTCGACGGCGGTGGTCTTTCAGTTCTGCGGCACGTTCGCCGTGTGGATCCTGGCCGAGCAGCTGCACCTGTCCGGCATCATCACCATGGTGGTGTACGCCATGGCGGCCTCGCGGCGCGCGGCGGAGATCGTCCCCGCGCGCATCCGCATCCCCTCGTGGGCGGTGTGGGAGGTGTCGGTGTTCGTGCTGAACGTGCTGGCGTTCGTCCTGGTCGGGTTCCAGCTGCGGTCCATCAACGCGCGGATGACGCAGTCCAGCGGGGCCCAGTACGCCACGGTGGCGGCGGTGGTGTGCGCGGCGGTGATCCTGGCGCGCATCGCGTGGGTGACGGGCGCGGCGGCGTTCAGCCGCTGGCGCTGCCGCCC
The DNA here is from genome assembly GCA_035759295.1 of Longimicrobium sp. Lineage (GTDB taxonomy): Bacteria > Gemmatimonadota > Gemmatimonadetes > Longimicrobiales > Longimicrobiaceae > Longimicrobium. Next base: position 3,943 of record DASTVC010000573.1, read on the forward strand.
GCGCGCGGACGGCACTCCGGGGCCCCATGACGCGGTGGCGCTCAACGCGCGCGCCGCGGCGGTGGTGGGATGGTGCGGGATGCGCGGCACGGTGACGCTCGCGGCCGCCCTGGCGCTCCCCACGGGCGAGCACGGCGGCGCCCCGTTTCCGTATCGCGACCTGATCATCGTCACGGCGTTCGGGGTGGTGCTGGGCACGCTGGTGCTGCAGGGACTCACGCTGCGTCCGCTGATGCTGCGGCTGCGGCTGGAGGACGACGGCAGCGTGGAGCGCGAGGTACGGCTGGCTCGCGTGGAGACGCTGCGGGCAGCGCTGTCCGCGGCCGCGGAGTGCCCCCAGGCCGAGACCGCGGCGCTCGTACGGCATCGCTACGATCTGCAGCTGAGCCGTGCGGAGGCGGCCGTCGCCACACCCGCCGTGGAGATGGACGGCGACGGCCACGACGCGGACGAGGCCGTCGTACGCGCCGCGACCCACGCCCAGCGTCGCCGCCTGGTGGCCCTCCGCGCCGACGGCACCATCGGCGACGCCGCCTTCCAGCGCGTGGAGGAAGAGCTGGACTGGGCGGAGCTCGACTGGGCGCGGCTGGTCCAGGCGGGGCAGCGGGAGAACGGGGCGGGGTAGGGGGAGCCTCGCTGCGCCCGCGGCCTGTCATTTCGAAGGGACCCCGCACCCGAACTGGCTGCTGCTCCATACTCTGGCGCCGACCTGCGTCTCTCTCACCTCCCCTCGATGATCGGCGCAAGACGCGCGGTACCGACGCCGGAGAAAGGCATCCTGCCCCTAAGCTGTTGTTGATAAACATCTTGCGCGCGGTGGGGCCGAAACCTTTCCAGCGCAGTGGGGTATGCTACGAAGCCCACGTAGCAACCCCGAAACGAAAGGTGGATCATGCGGCTGGATCAACGGCTGTTTGTCGCCTGCGCCTCGGCGCTCCTCCTGGCCACGACCCCCGCGGTCCCGGCGCCGGCCCAGACCGCCGTCGCGGTTTCCGCCACGCCGGCGAGCGCCGCGTCGATGCAGATCCGCATCGACAACTTTGGCCGGCTCAACGACCAGTACTACCGCGGCGCCCAGCCGCACGGCTCCGACTACGCCGACCTGGCGGCGCTGGGGATCAGGACGGTCATCGACCTGCAGACCGAAGGGGAGAGCCCCGACGAGGCGCGCGCCGTGGAAGCGGCGGGAATGCGCTCCATCCGCATCCCCATGACCCAGCACGTGCCGCCCACGCAGGAGCAGATGGCGTACTTCCTCAGCATCGTCAACGATCCCGCGATGCAGCCGGTGTACGTGCACTGCAGGGGCGGACGCCATCGCACCGGCGTGATGACGGCGGTCTACCGGATGCAGCACGACGCGTGGACGCCCGTCCAGGCGTTTAATGAGATGAAGCGCTACCGTTTTGGCCTCGACATTCTCCACCGCGAGTTCAAGAGCTTCGTCCTGCGCTACACCCCCGTGTCCGCGACTACGGAGTTGGCCGCGTCGTCCCGGGACTGATCTCGACAACGAGAAGACGAACTGCCAGATCGACGAGATCATCAAGGCGGGGCACGATAAGCCGTACAACTCGCAGAAGGCGGCGAACGACGACGGATACGACAACTGCGCGTACTGCATCGGCGACTCCAGGAACTGAGAGGTAACTGCTGCAGCGCAACGGTCCCGGCGAGACAGTCGCCGGGGTCGTTTTTTGTCTCCATGGTGTCGTTGGCTGGGGCGGTCTGTTTCCTCCAAAGAGAGGAACTGTGCGGAATCCGTATGTCCGGCACCGTTGCGCCGACCGGGCGCGCTACCGATTATCCACGAGGATTCTCCCCACCCTCCTCCTCAGAGGACCTATGAAAACACACACAGTGCTCCTCGCCCTGGCGCTGGCCCTGCCGGTGGGCCTTGCCGCCCAGCAGACGCCCGCGACCCCGCCGGCGAACCCCATTACCGCGGTGTTCCAGACGCGCACCATCGCGCTGCAGCGGAACCTGGCCCAGGCGTTCGACTCCATCCCCGAGGCGCTGTTCAGCTACAAGCCGACGCCCGTGCAGCTCACCATCGGCTACGTGGCCCAGCACCTGGCGAACGACAACTACTTCTTCTGCAACCAGTTCGGCGACATGAAGGCGGAGCAGGCGGCGGAGGACACCACCACCGCCGACTCCGTGAAGGCCACCTGGCCCAAGGCGCGGCTGATGACGCGGCTCAACGCGTCGTTCGCCTTCTGCGAGAGCGCGTTCGCGCAGCTCGACGACGCCCGCCTGGCCGACCAGATCACCCTGACGTTCCGCGGCCAGACGGTGACGCGGACGCGAGCCAGCATGGTGCTGGGCCACGTGACGGATATGGCGGACCACTACAGCCAGATCGCGAACTACATGCGGCTGAACAACATGGTGCCGCCCACCGCGCTCCCGCGACCTCCCGCGCGCCCGTAGCGCGGGCGCTTCGAACCTTGCGGCCCCGGCGAGATTGCTCGCCGGGGCCGCTTTGCATCCGCCGAAGCTCAGGCGAGCCGCCCGCCCGACGCCGAACGATCCCGTCCACATCGCGCCTTTTGGGGATTTTGGGCGGGAATGTTGCAGCGCCCTCGAGGCGCTGTTTTTCCTCCCTTCCACCTGTTTCCCAGGAGGATTCCATGAGGAGACCCGCCATTCTTTTCCTCGCGGCGCTGGGGCTGGCCGGAGCGGCCGGCGCCAACGCGGCGGCCCGCCCGCACGGCGGCGGAGGCGCCGTGGCGCTGGCGCGGGAGGTCCGGACCGGAAACGTGGTCGTGCAGCGCTCCGCCACCAGCGGGGACGTGGTGGTGGCGGTGGATGGCGGCACCCGGGGCCAGGCCGCGGACGGAATCGCCGACCGCGTCTTCGTCCTGCAGCGCGAGGGAGCGCCGTCCGGCGACGCCGTACTCCGCTACGCCGGCGCGCGCGTCCTGTACGACCAGGGGACCGTTCTCGTCGCGCCGGCGGACGGCAGCCCGGCGGTAGGAATCTTCCTTGCCGGGCGCGAGGCGCTTTCCCCGGCCGCGGCGTCGTTCCTGGGCGCGACGCGGGTGGGCGACCGCTGGACGGGGAAGGGGATCTCGCTGCGGAGCGGTGAGGTGCGCGTGGGCGCGGCAGGGCTCTCCGCGGCCACCATGCAGCGCGTGCTGGCGAGCTGCGGCTCGGGACCGGCCGGCGGCAGCGCGGCCAGGGCGCCCGGGGCGCCTCCCGGATGCCCCGGCGGCGGGAGCACGGACTGCAGCAACTCCACCTGCCAGCCGCTGTGCATCCAGGGCTACCACGCGTGCTGCGACTGCAGCCACGATCCCAACAACTGCAAGTGCAGCTGCGTGCGCGACTGACCGGCCGCCGAGGTAGTCTTGATCAGCGTGGGAAACGATCCGGCCCCGGCGATGAAAATCGCCGGGGCCGGATCGCATCGATCGAAGCCGTGGCGGCGAACGGGCGTCAGCGCGGCCAGGCGGGGCCGCAGCCCTGCTGCTGGAAGGTGTCGCTGATGTTCATGAACTTCCAGCGCCCGTCGCGGCGGGCCATGTGCATGGCGTCGAAACCGCAGTGCGAGACGGTGGTGTCGCGCCGCACCTGGTATTCGGCCCAGACCGTGGCCAGGTCGCCGCTCACGTGCACCACCGGGTTGCGGATGGGCTCGTCCAGACCGGGCGTGCCCTGCCGCACCACCGCGCGGTTGAAGTCGGCGGACGTCATCACCACCACGCGCGTTCCCCCCTCGCGCGTGGGCCGGATGAGGGTGAAGCGCGTGAGCGAGTCGGTGTACTGGTTCATCGCGACGGTGTCCCCCATCCGCAGGCCGTCCATGAAGCCCTGGACGGCCGCGAGCACCCCCGCCCGCTCCTGCTCCGTGGTTTCGCGCGCGCCGGCGGACGCGGCCGCGGACGGGGCGGGGGAGGTCTGCGGCTGGCAGCCGGCGATCAGCAGCGGGAGCAGGAGAACCAGATGGCGTCTGCGCATGTGCGTGCGTGTGCGGGGGATACGGATCCGCCTGTCCTGCAGGCGGGCAGCGGACGCCCGGCCGCGGCCGCGGCGGGACGGGCGAAAGCTACGCGACGATGGCGCGGCCCGCCAATGCCGCACCTTCGTCGGGGCGCCGTACGATGATTGGACCAGGATACGGGTCGGCCCCGGCGAGAACGATCTCGCCGGGGCCGCTTGGGTTCTACACGGATGATTCAGGCTACGCAGGGGGACGAGTTGGTGTTGGGCCGCTGGATGGGGCGGGTCTGCGTGTCCCACAGGATCGAGGCCACGCCGACGTCGAAGTCGTTGTAGCTCTCCAGCTCCGGCTGCATCACCGTCGTTTCGACGTGCAGCCCCTCCAGATCAAGATTCAGCCGCATGGGGCCTCCCAGGTTCGGGGTTTGGCGAATCGTGTCCTTATAGGGTAGGGAAACATATGGTCACGTGTCAACCCCCCCACGGCGGCTTCGCGCCCGGGAAGGGTGCTTCAGGCGAGATCCTTTGGTCGCACGCAAGCGGTTGCGTGGCGTACGGATACGCGTGGCGCTCCCTCAGAGGGTGTTGCCTTACCGGCTCCCACCGGAGGCACACTGTCATCCTGAGGGAGCGCACGCCCGTAACTTTCATAACCACAGAAGCTTGCGCGCGACCGAAGGATCTTTGTCGGGTCGCGCGAAGCCCAGCCCTCGGGATCCGTTCAAGTCC
>DASTVC010000574.1:0-12183 GCA_035759295.1 Longimicrobium sp.
CCACCAGCCACGCATCGCGGGATGGTTCAGACCGGCGCGGTGAGCTCCGCGATCTGGACCTGGACGGAAGCCGGCGAGGTGCCGCCCGCCGCGGCGCGCGCCTCGACGGAGGCGCGGGCATCGAACATGGCCTCCAGGTCCGCGTCGGCGAACTCGGCGCTCACCTGCACGAACAGCTCGCGCGGCAGGGCGCTCAGCGGGCACCCCATCCCTTCCGCCGCGCGGACGAGCTTGCCGACCGCGCCGTGCGCCTCGCGGAAGGGCACGCCGCGGCGCACCAGGAAGTCCGCCACGTCCGTCGCCAGCATCGCCGAATCCACCGCGGCGGCGCAGCGGGCGGCATCGATCTCCATCGACCGCACCGTGCCCGCGACGGCCGGAAGCACGTCGCCCAGCGCGTCGAAGGCGGCGAACAGGGCGGCCTTGTCCTCCTGCAGGTCCTTGTTGTAGCCGCTGGGCAGCCCCTTGAGCAGCGAGAGGAAGCCGGTCAGCTCGCCGATGAGCCGGCCCGCCTTGCCGCGCGCCAGCTCCATGGCGTCCGGGTTCCGCTTCTGCGGCATGAGCGACGAGCCCGTGCTGAAGCGGTCCGACAGCCGCACGAAGCCGAACTCACTGGTGGCGAAGATGATCAGGTCCTCCGCCAGGCGCGACAGGTGCACGCCCGCCATCGACATCACGAAGAGCAGCTCCGCCACCCAGTCGCGGTCGGCGACGGCATCCACCGAATTCCCCGAAATCGCCCGGAAGCCCAGCGACTCCTTGAGCAGCACGCGGTCCACCGGGAACGGGCAGCCGGCGATGGCGCCCGAGCCCAGCGGCAGGATGCTGACCCGGTGCAGCGCGTCCGTCAGCCGCGCGCGGTCGCGCTCCAGCGGGTACGCGTGGGAAAGGAGCCAGTGCGCGGCGCTGACCGGCTGCGCGCGCTGCATGTGCGTGTACGCCGGCATCACGGTGTCGCCGTGGGTCTGCGCCTGTTCCACCAGCGCGCTCTGCAGGTCGCGCAGCCCGGCCTCCAGCCCCTTGGCCGCCTCCAGCGCCCAGAGGCGGAAGTCGGTGGCCACCTGATCGTTGCGCGAGCGGCCCGTGTGCAGCTTGCCCGCGACGGGGCCCGCCTCTTCGCCCAGCAGGCGCTCCACGAGCGTGTGGACGTCCTCGTCCTGGGCCGCGGACCAGTCGGCGTCGGACCAGCCCTCGAGGCGCTTTTCCACCGCGTCCAGGCCGGCGCGCAGGTCGGCGGCCTCGGTGGGGTCGATGACGCCGGCGGCGCCCAGGGCGGCGGCCCAGGCGCGGCTGCCGGCCACGTCCTGGCGCCACAGCCGCCGGTCAACGGGGAGCGAGCGGTTCAGCCGGTCCATCTCCGGGGCCGGCCCGCTGGCGAAGCGCTCGCCCCACATGCGGGCGCCGGGCACCGCCGGCGCCGTCTGGGCCGGCATGATGGGAGTGCAGGGCATGGTCAGTCCGCCGCGTGAAGGGTGGGCGCCAGCGCGGCCTCCTGCTCCTTGAGCGCGGCCACGCGGCTGGGAAGCCCGAACAGGCGAATGAAGCCCGCCGCGTCGGACTGCTGGTACACGTCGTCCTCGCCGAACGTGACGAAGCGCTCGTCGTACAGCGACTGCGCGCTCCAGCGGCCGGCCACGGTCACGTTGCCGCGGTGCAGCTTGAGGCGGATCTCGCCCGTCACCTTCTTCTGCGTCACGTCGACCAGGGCGTCCATGGCCATCCGCTCGGTGGTCCACCAGCGGCCCTCGTAGACCAGGTCCGCGTAGCGGGGGGCGATGGCGTCCTTGAGCGCCAGCGTCCGCCGGTCCAGCACCAGCTGCTCCAGTTCCGAGTGCGCGGCGTAGAGCAGGGTTCCGCCCGGCGTCTCGTAGATGCCGCGCGACTTCATCCCCACCAGCCGGTCCTCCACCAGGTCGATCCGCCCCACGCCGTGCTGGCCACCGATCTGGTTCAGCCGCTCGATGAGCTGGACGGGCGACAGCGCTTCTCCATCCACCGAAACCGGATAGCCTTCCTCGAACGCGATGGTGACGTACGCGGGCACCGGCGGCGCGTCCTGCGGGGAGCGCGTCATCAGGAACAGGTCCTCCGTCGGCTCGTAGGCCGGGTCCTCGAGCGGGCCGCCCTCGTGGCTCACGTGCCACAGGTTGCGGTCGCGGGAGTAGATCTTGGCCTTGGTGGCCGTCACCGGCACGTCATGCTTCGCGGCGTAGTCCAGCGCGTCCTCGCGGCTGCGGATGTCCCACTCGCGCCAGGGGGCGATGACGGGAAGCTCCGGCGCCAGCGCGGCGTAGGTGAGCTCGAAGCGCACCTGGTCGTTGCCCTTGCCGGTGCAGCCGTGGGCCAGGTGCGTCGCGCCCACCTTGCGGGCAATGTCCACCTGCGCCTTGGCGATGATGGGGCGCGCCATGGACGTGCCCAGCAGGTACTTGCGCCCGTAGATGGCGCCGGCGCGCAACGTGGGCCACACGAAGCCGGTGACGAAGTCGTCGCGCAGGTCTTCCACGTAGCAGGCGCTGGCGCCGGACGCACGGGCCTTGTCCTCCAGCCCGGAGAGCTCCTCGCCCTGGCCCACGTCGGCGGCGACGCAGATGACGTCTGCGCCGTAGTTCTCCTTGAGCCAGGGAACGATGATGGAGGTATCCAGCCCGCCCGAGTAGGCGAGTACGACGCGAGGCTTGGGCATCTTCGGTGCTCCCGGATCGGGTGGTTTATCAGCCAACGTCGCGCGCGATGGGCGACGATCTATCCAACAGGTGCGTGAGTGCGTAAGTGCGTGAGTGCGTGAGTATCCGCATCCGCACCATCAACTTCATCCACCTGCTCCCGCACTTCCGCACTAACGCACTAACGCACTAACGCACTTTCCTTCCCTACTCCCAGTGCGACACGCCCGACATCCCGTGCACTTCCTTCACGACGGCGATCTCGTCGCAGGCGGTGAGCTTGGGGCAGTTGCGGCAGTCGCTCCACACCTTGGCCGGGAACATCTCCTTGGGCACGGTGCGGAATCCCAGGCGGTGGAAAAAGCCGTCGCGCAGCGTAAGGGCGAACACGGTGGTGATGCCCAGCGTCTCCGCGTCTTCCACCAGCCGCTCCACGATGCGGCCGCCCAGGCCAAGGCCCTGCGTCTCGGGCGCCACGGCCAGGGAGATGACCTCCGCCAGCGTGGGGGAAAAGACGCGCAGGCCGCCGCATCCCACCACGCGGCCGTGCTCGTCGGCCGCCACCACGAACTCGCGGAACAGGCGAACCAGCTGCTCGCGGGTCTTGGGGAGCATCAGGTTCTGCGCGGCGAAGCGATTGATCATCGGCTCCACCTGCAGCATGTCGGCAATGCTCGCCGGGCGCACGTAGATGGGGCCCGACGGGTCGAACGGCGGCAGGTCGATGATGTCGTCCGCCACCGGGGGCGCAATCTGCACTAGCATCCGATCGCCTCCTCCAGCAGGGCCACGCCACGGCGCAGCTCGTCGTCCCCGATCACAAGCGGCGGCAGCAGACGAACCACGTCCGGCCCCGCGCTGCACAGCAGCAGCCCACTCTCCAGCGCGCGCGACACGATCCCCGCGGCGCCGTCCACCTCGATCCCCCACAGCATCCCGGCGCCGCGGACGGCGCGGATCCCCGGGTTGCGCAGCGCCATGGCGCCCAGCAGGTCCGCCAGCAGCGTCCCCTTGCGGCGGACTTCCGGCAGCAGCGACTCGATCTTCTTCACCGTCGCCAGCGCGGCGGAGGCCACCAGCGGCCCGCCGCCGAACGTCGACCCGTGGTCCCCGGGCTGCATGGCGGCGGCGACGGTTTCGGTCACCAGCACCGCGCCCATCGGCAGGCCGCCCGCCAGGGGCTTGGCCAGCGTCATGATGTCGGGGCGGACGCCGCTGGACTCGTGCGCCCACAGCCAGCCGGTGCGGCCCAGCCCCGTCTGCACCTCGTCCAGGATCAGCAGCGCGCCGGCCTGGTCGCACAGGTGGCGGACGGCCTTCAGGAACGCCGCCGGCACGGGCTGCACGCCGCCTTCGGCCTGCACGGGCTCGATGATCACGGCCGCCACGTTCCCCCACGACAGCCGCGCCTCCAGCGCCGGCACGTCGCCCACCTCGGCGAAGCGCACGCCCGGCATGAGCGGGGCGAACGGCTCCTGGTACGCGGGGCGGTCCGTCGCCGCGAGCGCGCCCATGGTCCGCCCATGGAAGCCGCCGTGGAAGGCGACGATCTCGCGCTTGTCGGGGCCGGCCCACTTGCGGGCGAACTTGATGGCGCCCTCGTTGGCCTCTGCCCCGCTGTTGCAGAAGAACACGCGGTCGGCGAACGAATGGGCCGTGAGCCACGCCGCCAGCTCCGCCGCCGGGGCGGTGCGGAACAGGTTGCTGGTGTGGATGACGCCGGCGTCCAGCGCGCCGCGGATGGCGGCGGCCACGTCGGGGTCGCCGTAGCCCAGCGTGTTCACCGCGATGCCGCTGGTGAAGTCCAGGTAGCGGCGGCCGTCGTCCGCGATCAGCTCGCACCCTTCGCCGCCGACGAACACCGGCGCGGCGGGCTTGTAGACGCCCAGCAGGGACGCGGAGGGATCGGCCGGCGTGGCCGGAATCGTCATGTCGATGGACTTCGCTTCAGCCAGCATGGGCCGTCTCCTCAAGGTTCCCGATGCGCGTTCCCGCGCGTTCGTCCGTCAGCATCGCCACGTCCCCGATCCGTACCCGCCCCACTCCCTCGGCGCGGGCGCGGAGGGCGGCGCGCAGCTTGGGGCGCATTCCCCCCGCTGCCTCGCCGCTCTCCAGCAGCGCATCCGCCGCCACGTTGTCCAGCGCGAACGCCCACGCCCCGCCCGCCTTGACCCCCGGCACGTCGCTGACGAAGAGCAGCTCCGCCGCGTGCAGGGCGGCGGCGATTCCGGCCGCCGCGTCGTCCGCGTTCACGTTAAGCCCGCCGCCGTCCGGCCCCCGCGTCAGGGGGCTGATGACGGGCGTCAGCCCGCCGGCCAGCCAGCCGCGCAGCAGCGAGCAGCGCACCCGCGTTACCTCCCCCGTGCGGCCGATGGCGCCGCCGCGGGAGATCTCCCCCGTAAGCAGCCCCGCGTCCTCGCCGCTCACGCCCAGCGCGTCGACCCCGGCGTCGAGCAGGGCGGCCACCCAGCGCTTGTTCACGGCGCCGCTCAGGACCATCCGCACCACCTCGAGCACGCGCGGCGTGGTGACGCGCAGCCCGTCGCTCCACTCCGGCTCGATCCCCAGCGCGCGCTGCAGGTCGCTCACTTCCTTGCCCCCGCCGTGGACCAGGATGGTGGGAGTCGCCGACGCGGCGAGGGCCTGCGCCACTTCGCGAATCCAACCCAGGTCTTCCGCGCGGTTGCCGCCCACCTTGACGATGCGAGCCGTCACGCCAGCCCCTCGGCCTCGTCCCAGCCCAGCATCAGGTTCAGGTTCTGCACGGCTTGGCCGGCGGCGCCCTTTAGCAGGTTGTCGATCACCGAGACGATCGTCAGCATCGGCATCGAGACGTTCTGCACCGGGACCACGCCGATGGCGACGCGGTTGCTGCCCACGACGTCCGCCAGCGCCGGCATCCGCCCCGTCATCACCCGCACGAAGGGCTCGGATGAATAATCATCCAGCCACATCTCCACCGGGTTCTCCACCGCCTCCGCGAGCGGCACGTAGATGGTCTCCAGGATGCCGCGCTTCACGGGAAGCAGGTGCGGGGTGAAGACCAGCTCCGGCGCCGCGCCGCCCTCCGAAAGCCCCGCGGCCTGCGCCTTCATCTCGCACAGGTGGCGGTGCACGTTGCCCACGGCGTAGGCGCTGAACCCCTCGGCCAGCTCGGCGAACATCAGCTCTCGCTTGGGGCTGCGGCCCGCGCCCGTGACCCCCGACGCCGCGTTGACGATCACCGGTCCGGCCACCAGCCCGCGCCGCAGCAGGGGCGCCAGGGCCAGCAGCGCGGCGGTGGGATAGCACCCCGGGTTCGCCACCAGCTCCGTCCCCGCGATGCGCGCCCGGTGCAGCTCCGGAAGGCCGTAGACGGCGCCCTGCGCCCAGGCCGGCGTGGCGGCGTTCGGGACGCGCAGGTCGGCGGAGAGGTCGATGGCCCGCGCGCCGGCCTGCCGCGCCCGCTCCATCCACAGCGCGCTGTCGCCGTGCGGCAGGCAGCTGATGACGACGTCCACCGCAGACAGCGGCGCATCCTCCGCCTTGACCAGCGCCGGCCCGTCCACGCCGGGGATCACGTCGTCCAGCGGCTTGCCGGCGTCCGACTCCGACGTGGCCCAGGCGATACGGGCCCGGGAATGACGGGACGCGAGCCGTGCCAGCTCGCGTCCCGTATATCCGCCTGCCCCCAGAATTCCGATCCGCGCCGAAGCATAATTATTCATCACAGCGGAAAGGTATACAAATGCGGGGCCGCAGTCAAGCATTTCGACGTGGAAGTCGTTCGGGGGAGGGGAGTTGGACGGTGTTGTGGAGTATTTCGCCCGGCACCGCAACCGGCGGTAGTGGGGAGGAGAGTTCCGCTTCTGCGACGCGGGCCCTCACCCCCGCCGACTTCGCCGCTCGTTCCTCGCGGCTCGCGGCGACCCCTCCCCCAAACTGCGGGGGAGAGGTGGTGGTGGCTGAGCGCGGTGAGTCGTGGATCGATCGGCGCGGGATGGTGGGCCACCCCCCTCCCCGGCCCTCCCCCGCAAACTGCGCGGGGGAGGGAGGTGCGACGCACCTTGCCGGAGCGGGATCGAAGTCCACCTCCCCCAGGGGTTTTTGGGGGAGGTGCGAGCCTAAGCGAGTAAAGGGGCCCGCGTCGGACGCAGCTCGATGCCTGCCTCTCCCGCGCAGTCTGCGGAAGCGGGGCCGATCCTCCCCACGTTGTGCGAACGCTGTACCGCGCCTTATGCTAGGACCTCGGCCACCCCGCTCACCCCGGCTCAAGATCGGCGCGCGGCACCATGGAAGAGGCGAACCTGCTGAGGACGGTCCTGATCATCCTCGCGGCGGCGATCGCGGTGGTGTCGCTGTTCCGGCGCATGAAGGTGAGCCCCGTGGTCGGCTACCTGTTCGCCGGCGTGCTGATCGGGCCGCACGGACTGAAGCTGGTGCGCGAGGTGGAGGCGGTGGAGGCGCTCGCGGAGTTCGGCGTCGTCTTCCTCCTCTTCGCCATCGGGCTGGAGCTTTCCATCGGGCGGCTGCTGGCCATGCGCCGGCACGTGTTCGGGATGGGGACGCTGCAGGTGGCGCTCTCCGCATCCGCCATCACGCTTCTCGCGCGGGTGGCGGGGCTCACCACGCCGGAGGCGCTGGTGCTGGGTGGGGCGATGGCGCTCTCGTCCACTGCCGTCGTGATGCGCACGCTGCAGGACGACGGCGCCGTGCACACCCGCGCCGGGCGGATGGCGCTGGCCGTCCTGCTGCTCCAGGATCTCGCCGTCGTCCCGCTGCTGACGATCATCCCCCTGCTGGGTGGCGAGGGTGGATCGCTCTTATGCGAGCTGGGGATCGCGGCGCTCAAGGCGGCGCTGGCGCTGGGGATCATCATGGCGGCGGGGCGCCTGCTGCTGCGGCCCGTGCTGCGCGGGGTGGCGGCGGCGCGCACGCCGGAGCTGTTCACCGGCATCACCCTCTTCCTGGCGCTCGGGGTGAGCTGGGCGACGGCGCTGGCGGGGCTGTCGATGGCGCTGGGCGCGTTCCTGGCCGGGCTGCTGATCTCCGAGACGGAGTACCGCCACCAGGTGGAGGCCGACATCGCCCCGTTTCGCGGGCTGCTGCTGGCGCTGTTCTTCATGGCGATCGGGATGGAGATCGACGTGAGGATGCTGGCCGGCAGCTGGCAGCTCGTGGCCGCGGGCGTGGTGGCGGTGCTGGCGGTGAAGGCGGTCGTCGTCACGGGGCTGGCGAAGGCGTTCGGGCAGCCGTGGGGGACGGCGGTGTTCCTGGGATTCGCCCTGTCGCAGGCGGGGGAGTTCGGCTTCGTCCTGGTGACGCTGGCGATGACGGGCGGCGCGCTCTCGGCGGAGACGGGCGGGCTGGCGATGCTGGTGATCGCCATCTCCATCGCCGCCACGCCGCTGCTGATGCGCGCGGGGCACCTGGCGGCGCGGCGCGTGCACCGGGCCGGCGACCCCATGGCCGAGCTGCGCGGCGACGCGAACGACCTGAGCCGCCACGCGCTGGTGCTGGGCCTGGGCCGCGTGGGACGGACGGTGGTGCAGCTGCTGGAGGCCTCGGAGCGCGAGTACCTGGCGCTGGACCGGGACCCGGAGGCGGTGGCGGAGGGACGGGGGCGCGGCACCTCGGTCTACTTCGGGGACGGGAGCAACCCCGAGGTGCTGCGCTCGGCGGGGGTGGCGCGCGCGTCCGCCATCGTCATCACCCTTGACGACACGGCGTCGGCCTCGCGCGCGCTGCACGCGGTGCGCGCGGAAGACCACGACGTCCCCGTCATCGTCCGCGCGCGCGACACGGCGGCGCACGACGCGCTGCGTGAGGCCGGGGCCACCGCGGTGGTGCCGGAGCTGGTGGAGGGAAGCCTGCAGCTGGGCGGACGCCTGCTGCTGGCGCTGGGCGAGCCTGAAGACGCGGTTGAAGCCGCGCTGGACGAGATGCGGCGGGACAACTACCAGCGGCTCGCCGACACGGGGCGCCGCGACCACGCGGCCGCCGCCGCGACAAGGGAGAGCGAATGAACGTACAGGAGCACGACCTGCCGGGCGTGGGAAAGAAGTTCGCCTGCACCACCAACGAGGGCGACCGCCTTACCCTCATCATCCACAACACCGGCCACCGCGAGCTCTACTTCTTCGAGCGGGGGGAGGATTTCCCGACGCAGGCGCTGCGGCTGGAAGACGCCGAGGCCCGCAAGCTGGGGGCGCTGATGGGCGGCGCCTACTTTCAGCCGGCGGTGGCGGAGTCGATGGAGATGGTGCTGGGCCAGCTCTCCGTGGACTGGCTGCCGGTGCCGTCCGGATCGTCCGTGGCGGACAAGACGCTGGCGGACACGCGCATGCGCGAGCAGACGGGCGCCAGCATCATCGCCATCATCCGCGGCGGCGAGGCGCACCCCAATCCGCAGCCGGACGAGATGATCCGCGCGGGCGACACGCTGATGGTGATCGGCAGCCGCGACCAGGTGCGGGGCGCGTCAGAGGCGGTGCGCGGCGGACGCCGGGAAGGCTGACCGGTGCACGGCGGATTTCTGCTGGGCGCCGGCGCCGTGCTGCTGGCGCTCGCGCTGGCGGGCATGGGCGCGCGGGTGCTGGGCCAGTCGGTGATCCCCGCGTACATCCTGATGGGGATGGGGCTGCGGGGCGCCCAGCTGGACGAGCACCTGGTGGACGTGCTGGCCACGCTGGGCGTCGTCCTCCTCCTCTTCTTCATGGGGCTGGAGTTCTCGCTGGGCGCCCTGCTGCGCGCGCGGCACCGCATCCTTCGCGACGGGTCGGTGGACTTCCTGGTCTGCTTTCCCCCCGGGCTCATCATCGGGCTGCTGCTGGGGTGGGGGTGGACGGGCGGACTGCTGCTGGGCGGCGCGCTGTACGTGTCGTCGAGCGCCATCATCGCCAAGGCCACCATCGAGATGCGCCGCGCCGCCAACCCCGAGACGGAGTCGGCGCTGGGCGTGCTGGTGTTCGAGGACCTGTCGATGGCGCTGTTCCTGGCGCTGATGTCGGGCGCGGTGCTGGCGGCGGCCCCGAGTGCGGGCACCGTGCTGGTGGGGATGGGGCGCGCCCTGCTCTTCGTGGGCGTGGTGACGGCGGCGGCGGTGCTGGGGCGGCGGCTGCTGGAGCGCGTGTTCGACATCGAGAGCGACGACGTGTTCCTGCTTTCCACCGGCGCGCTGGTGCTGCTGCTGGCGTGGGCGGCCATCGGCGCGGGGCTGTCGGAGGCGATCGGTGCCTTCCTGGCGGGGCTGGTGCTCTCCGAGACGGACCACCGCGAGCGGGTGCAGCGCCTCTTTCTGCCGCTGGAGGGATTGTTCGCCGCGATCTTCTTCCTGGCGTTCGGCCTGTCGGTGGATACGAAGGCGCTGCTGCAGGTGTGGCCGATCGCGCTGGCGCTGGCGGTGGTGGGCGCGGCGGCGAAGATCGGAGCGGGGTGGTGGATCGGAAAGCTTTCCGGCCATCCCAACCGCGCGTCGCTCTCGCTCGGCCTGACGCTGGTGCCGCGCGGCGAGTTTTCCGTCCTCCTGGCCGGGATCGCGACCGCCGCGGGCCTCACCCGGGTGAGCGCGACCATCGCCGGTGCCGTGCTGGTGCTCTCCCTGGCCGGCACCGTGGGAATGCGCTACGCCCCCGCCATCTCGCGCCGCGTCTTTCCCCGCCGCGCCGCGAACCTGGCCGAGCGCGGCTTCCGCGCCGACCTGGCCATGCACGACGCGCCGCCGCCCGTGGCCGCGCCCGAGGCGAGGCCGGAGCGGCCGTGGGAGGGGGACCAGCGGCTGCGGTGAGGGGGTGAGGGTGTGAATGGAAAGGCAGGGGAAGGGCGAATAAATTCGCGGCAACAACTACACGAAATCCGCCTTCGCGGATTGTCCGGCCCGGAGGTGTGGGCCGAGTGTGGTGCACGTGGCGAGTTCCCGCCGCGCCGGGCGTAGCCCACGCGAGCAGGTGAAGCCCCGTTCGGCGAGCGTAGCGAGCCGAGACGGGGCTTATCGCTTTCCCAGCAGCGGGTTTACCCGCTCATCCGGACCCGGGCATTCTCCTCACACCCTCACACCCTCACACCCTCACACCATCACCCTCACTCCCCCCGCCGGTCCGCGATCGCCTCGATGCGCGCGACGATCGTCTCGCGGTGATCCGGGCTGCGCAGCACCATCAGGATGGTGTCGTCGCCGCCGATGGTGCCCACGATCTCCGGCCACCCCTCCGCGTCGATGGCCACGGCGATCGGCTGCGCGCCGCCGACGAGGGTCTTGAGGATGAGCAGGTTGCCGACACCGTCCGCCCCCACGTACAGCGCGGGGAGCAGGCGCTGCAGGTTGGGGCCCTGCTCCGCGCCGCCGGCGGGGATCACGTAGGTGCTTCCCCCCTGCTCGTCCGGCGCCTTGACCAGGCCCAGGTCGCGGATGTCGCGGGAAAGGGTGGCCTGCGCCACATCGATGCCGCGCTCCAGCAGCGCCTCGCGCAGCGCCTCCTGCGACGCGATGCGGCGGGTGCGGATCAGCTCCAGGATGGCGGCGTGGCGGGGCAGCTTCACGGGTCTCGCTCGGTGTGCGTTCGATGGATGAAGCTCAGGGCGCGGCGGACGCCCCCTGCAGGTTCCTGAGCAGCGCGGCGACGACGGCCTCTTCCAGCACGCCACGGGTGCTGCACGCCACGTAGTCCGACGCCACGTCGCGGCGGCGCGTGTACGCATCCAGCTGCGTCATTACCGCGGTGCCGCCCGGGGCCGGCTCCAGGCGCGTGATCATCGCCAGCTTCACCTCGCCCTGGTCCTCCAGCCGCGTACCGTTGTGCACGGTGCCGCAGTCGATGAAGTCGCTGTTGTGGCGGCCGTACAGCTGGTTTTCCACGCGCAGCTGCGGCGTGGTGAACTCCATCCGGTCGCGCGAGGTGGGCCCGGCGGGAAGCTGCATCTCGGCGTACGCACGCGGCAGCGCCGCCCACACCACCTCGGCCGGATACGGCACCACGTGGCGCGACGACGGCGCGTCCGCGCGAAAGGTGACGTGGTACGTCTTCGGCCCCGTCCCCCCCGACGCGCAGGCGGCCAGGAAGAGAATGGGGAGGATGCGGATCATCTGGATCGTTCGCATGATCGGGTCTCGTATCGAAATCGGTGTCCGCGGATCAGGGATAACGCGATTTACGGAAGAGGAAAAGGTACAGCAGCCAGGGCGCCGTGCCGATGGCGGCGAAGAACAGGATCAGCGGCGCCCAGCTCCGCTTGCCGATGTCCCCGTCCGCCGGCCCCCTGCCGGCCAGCACGATCCAGGTCCACAGCAGCAGCGCCAGGATCACGACGACCATCCCCTTCGACGTGGCGCGCACCACGCGGTTGCCGCGCGCGTTCCCGGCCAGGCTCATCAGCGCGCCGGCCAGCAGGGGCAGGTTTCCCAGCACGTGCACCGCCTTCCCGGCCCACTGCAGCCGCTGCACCTCCGCGTCGTACTCGTCGGTGATGAACATCAACCCGATCACCAGGCTGGTCACGCCCAGCAGCAGCGCCGCGACGATGCCGGCCATCGGCTTCTTCG
>DASTVC010000575.1:0-7858 GCA_035759295.1 Longimicrobium sp.
CGCCCATCAAGGACTTCGTGCCCCTGGCGGACCTGGACGACATCGTCTTCGGCGCCTGGGACCCGTTCCCGGCCAACGCGTACGAGAGCGCCATCAACGCGGGGGTGCTGGACCGCCACGCGCACATCGAGCCCATCGCCGACTTCCTCATGGGCATCGAGCCCATGCCGGCCGTCTTCGACCAGCGCTACGTCAAGCGGCTGGAGGGCATCAACGTCAAGCCCGGCACCAGCAAGCGCGCCTGGGCCGAGGCCCTGCGCCAGGACATCCGCGACTTCAAGGCGAAGAACGGGTGCGAGCGGCTGGTGATGGTGTGGTGCGGCAGCACGGAGATCTACATCAAGCAGAGCGCCGTCCACCAGAGCATCGAGGCATTCGAGGCGGCCATCGACGGGGACCACGAGGACGTGGCGCCGTCCATGCTGTACGCCTACGCGGCCATCATGGAGGGGGTGCCCTACGCCAACGGCGCGCCCAACCTGTCCGTCGATTTCCCCGCGCTGCTGCAGCTGGCCGAGCAAAAGGGCGTGCCCGTGGCGGGCAAGGACTTCAAGACGGGCCAGACGCTCATGAAGACCATCATCGCGCCGGGGCTCAAGGCGCGCATGCTGGGGCTGGACGGCTGGTTCAGCACCAACATCCTGGGCAACCGGGACGGCGAGGTGCTGGACGACCCGGGCTCGTTCAAGACCAAGGAAGAAAGCAAGCTGTCGGTGCTGGAGCACATCCTTCAGCCCGTGACCTATCCCGAGCTGTACGGCAAGTTCGCCCACGTGGTGCGGATCAACTACTACCCCCCGCGCGGCGACGCCAAGGAGGGGTGGGACAACATCGACATCCGCGGGTGGCTGGACTACCCGATGCAGATCAAGGTCGACTTCCTCTGTCGCGACAGCATTCTGGCCGCGCCGCTGGTGCTGGACCTGGCGCTGTTCCTCGATCTCGCGTCGCGGGCGGGGATGAGCGGGATCCAGGAGTGGCTCTCGTTCTACTTCAAGAGCCCCATGTACGGCGAGGGGCTGTACCCCGAGCACGACCTGTTCATCCAGCAGATGAAGCTCAAGAACACGCTTCGCTGGATGATGGGCGAGGACCAGATCACGCACCTGGGCCTGGACTACTACCTGGAAGAGACGGATACGCTCGCCGGGGTTTGAAGTGCGGGAGTGCGTTAGTGCGGGAGTAGAAGAGACCCGGTCCTTTCGAGTGAAGGGCCGGGTTTCTTTGTTGTTGACCATCTATGTATCTTAATGTACATTATTCTGTACCCTAATGCACCTTACGTTCAGGATCATGTACGCTAATGGTTGATACTCCTGTTCCGTTCGTGGTGCGAAGGATCCTTCGCACGCTTGGCGCAGACATCCGCGATGCCAGGCTGCGCAGACGGATCCCCATGGCTGTTCTCGCCGAACGAGCCCTCATCTCCCGTACCACGCTCACCAAGGTCGAAAAGGGCGACCCCGGTGTGTCGATGGGGAGTTACGCGACCGTTCTCTTCGTCCTGGGACTGGCCGACCGGCTGAGCGGGCTTGCGGCGGCAGCGTCCGACGCCGTGGGGCTGGCGCTGGAGGAGGAGCGGCTCCCCGCGCGGGTCCGTTTGCCTCGTGCGCGTAAGTCGCGGACGGATGCGCAGGTGGACGTGGGATGAGCGCGCCCGCCGCGTACGTGCACGTGGATCTCGATGGCATTCCGCACCGCGTGGGGCGTTTGTGGGTTCGTGCGTCGAAGGGACGCGAGACCGCGACGTTCGAGTACGATCCGGAGTGGATGGCGGCGCCACGCAGGTTTTCGCTGCAGCCCGCCACCATGCCCGTGGGTCCGGGCCCGTTCCACACCATCGCGGGGCAATCTCTTTTCGGGCCCCTCGGCGACTCCGCGCCGGACCGGTGGGGGCGAACGCTCCTCGCGCGTGCGGAGCGGATGCGCGCGCTGGAGGAGGGCCGGCAGCGGCGCACGTTGCGGGAGATCGACTTCCTGCTTGGCGTAAGCGACTTCGGGCGGGTGGGGGCGCTGCGGTTTACTGTGGACGAGGACGGTCCCTTTCTGGCCGAGGGCGGGCGGCGCGGCGTTCCGCCCCTGGTGGAACTGCCCCGTCTGCTCTCCGCGACCGATCACGTTCAGGATGACTCAGAGACGGCCGCCGATCTGCGGCTTCTGCTGGCTCCCGGCTCATCCCTCGGCGGAGCGCGGCCCAAGGCGTCGGTGCTGGACCGCGACGGAACGCTCCTGATCGCAAAGTTTCCAGCAAAGAGCGATGCGTACGACGTGGTGCGCTGGGAGGCGGTCGCGCTCGGCCTGGCCTCCCACGCCGGAATCGAAGTGCCCGAGTGGCGGCTGGAAGAGGTGCTGGAGCGGACCGTCCTGCTGGTGCGCCGGTTCGACCGGGAGGGTGAGATCCGCGTTCCATTTCTGTCGGCCATGAGCATGCTATCGGCCGCGGATCGCGAGACGCGCAGCTATCTGGAGATCGCGGAGGCCCTGCAGCAGCACGGGGCGCGTACCCGGGCCGACCTGCGCAACCTCTGGCGCCGCATCGTTTTCACGATCCTGATCTCCAACACGGACGATCACCTGCGGAACCACGGATTTCTATACGTGGGCGCGCAGGGCTGGACGCTCTCTCCCGCGTACGACCTGAACCCCGTGCCGGGGCATGTGAACGATCGCCTGCTCTCTACCGCGATCGGCATGGATGACGATCGGTCCGCCTCGTTGGAGCTTGCCCTGGAAGTGGCATCGGACTTTGGGCTGAAGGCAGCGGACGCGCGGCAGATCGTTCGCGAGGTGGCGCACGTCGTTGCCGGCTGGCGCAAGACCGCGGAGCGCCTGGGCCTGCCCCTGTCCGAGATTGAAGGAATGGAATCCGCGTTCGAGCACCGGGACCTGGAGCACGCCCGGACGCTTTGAGCCGCTCGTGATTCTCCTTCTCGCACTCACACACTCACGCACTTTGTCGTTCACCACCCTCTCCGCCCCGGCCGAAGCGCAGATCCGCGAGAAGGCATCCGTCTTTCTGGCCTACGCGGCGCCCGTGACGACGGAGGCGGAGGCGCGGGCGGTGCTGGCGGAGCGCGAGAAGCTGCACTGGGACGCGACGCACACCTGCTCCGCGTGGGGGATTCGCGGCGGCATCCGGCGCGCCAACGACGCGGGGGAGCCGAACGGGAGCGCGGGCGCGCCGATCCTGGCGGCCATCGAGGGGGCAGGGATCACGGACTGCATCGTCATCGTCACCCGCTGGTATGGGGGGACCAAGCTGGGCGTGGGCGGGCTGGTGCGGGCGTACGGCGACGCGGCGGCGCGGGCGCTGGAGGCGGCGCCGCGGCGCACGGGGGTGGAGGCGGTTCGCATCTCCATCCAGTACCCCTACGCCCACACGGCCGCGGTGATGCGGGCAATGGAGCGCGCGGGAGCCGAGGAGGTGGAGCACGGATACGCCCCGTCGGGGGACGCGGGAATCGTGGAAATCTCCGTTCCGACGGATGCGGTGGACGCTCTCGCGGACGAGTTGCGGGAGGGGACGGCGGGGGCGGTGGCGCCGGAGCGGAAGGGCGATCGCGTACTCTATCGGAACGCGGATTCCTGATCGGCGTATTCCTACGCAGCCAACGCCCGTGGGACCCTCCCGCGTGCCGCCACCGAATCTCCCGGCCGTTCTCCCGCGGCCGGTCCGCACCGCCGGAAGTCCTGAAGGAGACACACGGATGGATGGAGCCGTGCTCGCCGATCCGATCATGGAAACGCTGAGAAAACGCCACCCGGCGTACAGCGAGACCGCCTACCTCTTCATCCTGGCCGCCCTGCACTTTACCATCGAGCGCGTGGGCGAGGCGCGGCACATTACCGGCCGCGAGCTTGCCGAGGGGTGCCGCGACCTGGCGATCGAGCGGTTCGGGCTGATGGCCCGCTCCGTCCTGGAGTACTGGGGCATCCGCAGCACGCGCGACCTGGGCCAGATCGTCTTTGCGCTGGTGGAGTGCGGGGTGCTGGTAAAGCAGGACGGCGACTGCGTGAACGACTTCGAAGGCGTGTTCTGCTTCGAGCAGGTGTTCGAGGCCAACTACCCCTGGTGCGGCACCCGCCAGACCACCTGACCCAATCCACCGACCCGATTTTTTCCCGCTACCCTGTGACTCCGCACTGTTCCGGCGCGTGCATTGGAACAGGCCTTGCGGCGATTTTCATCCGTCCGTGTGTGGGGTGCGTGCGCGCGCCTGGTGGGTAACTTCTGGGGGATGGGAGGCAGTGATGCCGGACGAGCGCGAGTTTCCGCAGTGCAAGAAGTGCAACGAGGGAATCCTGGTCCCGCTTTCCGACTACGGCCGCGAGGGGGCGCCCATCACCTACAAGGCGTGGGTGTGCACCAACCCCGACTGCGGCTTCAACATCCGCATCGACAACGGCGAGATCAGCTTTGGCCGCACCATCGGCCAGAGCTTCAAATGACCGCCGGTTCCTGAGATGAATGCCCACGGCGCCCCGCGCGCCGTGGGCATTCGGCTATCCGCCTGCGTCTTTTTCCTATGATGGATCCGGCCGATCCGCACTTCTTTGCCGCCGCGCGTGTGCCCGTGCTCACCGCCGCGGAGATGCGCGCGTGGGACGAGCAGGCGATCAACGCGTACGGCATTCCCGAGCCGGTGCTGATGGAGTCTGCCGGGCGCGCGGCGGCGGCGGTGGTGCAGCGGATGTATCCCGCCGGCCGCGTCGTCGCCGTGGCGGGGAGCGGCAACAACGGCGGAGACGCGCTGGTCGCCGCGCGCACCCTGTGGATGTGGGGGCGCGACGTGGACGTGGTCTACGTGGGCAGGTCCCCGCTGAACGAGGCGCTGCTGCACGGGTGGGATCTGTATCCCAGGCGGGCCGAGGAGGCATTGCCGGGCGCCGCAGTCCTGATCGACGGCCTGCTGGGCACCGGCGCGTCCGGCCCGCCGACTGGCGCGTACGCGGACGCCATCGCCGCGATGAATGCCGCCGGGTGTCCCATCGTGGCGCTGGATGGCCCCTCCGGCGGGGACCTGACCACGGGTGCCACGCCGGGGGATGCGATCCGCGCGGCGGTGACGGTCACCTTCGGCGCGCCCAAGCGGGGGCTGCTGCTGTTCCCCGGCCGCGAGCGGGCGGGGCGGATCGTCGCGGTGGAGATCGGATTCTCGCGGCTGGCGGATGACGGCGCGTCCGCGCGGTTGATTACGCCGGCGTGGGCGCACGCCGTCCTCCCCTCCGTCCCGCCGAATGCGCACAAGGGGACGATGGGGAAGGTGTCCATCGTCGCGGGGCGGCGGGGGATGGCGGGCGCGGCGGTGTTGTCAGGGCTCGGCGCGCTGCGGGCGGGGGCGGGGATGGCGGCGCTCGTTTCCCCCGCCGCCAACCGTGAGATCCTGCAGACGGCCCTCCCCGAGGCGCTCTACATCGACCGCGACGAGCTGGATCCGGACTTCCTTGCCGGATCGAAAACCGTGGTCGCGGGACCGGGGATGGGGACGGACGACGAGGCGCTGGAGGTGCTGCGCACGATCGCGAAGCAGGAAGGCATCGCGGTGGTGCTGGACGCGGACGCGGTTACGATGCTGGCGGCCAATCCCGACCTGCGCGACGCGTTCAGCGGCCCGCTGGTGCTGACGCCACATCCCGGGGAGATGAGCCGGCTGCTGGGCATCCCCATCGACCAGGTCACCGCCGATCCGTTCGGCGCCGCGGCGCAGGCGGCGGAGCGCTTTGCGTGCACGGTGCTGCTGAAAGGAACGCCGTCGCTCGTCGCGACGCGTGGACGGGAGACGCTGGCGGGCGTCGCGGGCCACTCCGGCCTGGCCACCGGCGGCAACGGCGACGTGCTCTCGGGCGTCGTGGGCGCTTTCCTGGCGCGCGGGATGGAGCCGTGGGATGCCGCTGGCGCGGCGCTCTGGTACGCCGGGCGCGCGGCGGAGCTGGCGGGGCGGGGCAGGGGCCTGCTCCCCCGCGACGTCGCCGACGCCCTCCCCGCCGCGCTGCTGGAGCCGCCTGCGCGGGAGAGCGCGCTGGATCTGCCGGGCATCGTGCTGGACCTGCCGCCGGCGCGGTGAGCACGGCACCGATCATCCGCGCGCCGCCGTTCCCCTGGTTCCCTCCGGCGGAATCCCCGCTCATCCCGCGCACGCGTCCTTCGTCACCTCATCATGTACCCGGGATGGTCGACGCGATCAACGTCCGGGATACAGGGGAATGAAAGACGGTCGTAACCGCCACCGGAGGAGCACGAGATGCGAGTGCGTGTCCTGACTGCCTGCGCGATCGTGCTCGCGCACACCGCCGCCCCGCTGCGCGCCCAGGCCGGCGCGGGGAGGGACGGCACCGTGGCGGAGGAGGTCCCGTATCGATTCACCGCGTTCGCGGAGCTGCCGCCCGACCAGCGCGAAGCGATCCTGTCCGCGGGCGACTCCGCCAACTACGAGCGGGCGAGGGTCGATCGGGCGTTCACCTTTCGCAAGGTGCGCTACTGGAGCGACGGGCTGCGCGTGGTGGGATACCTGTATCTTCCCGTATCGTCCCCGGCTGCGCGGCCGGTGATCGTGTACAACCGCGGCTCGTGGATCGCGGGCGACCAGGCGCCGGCCCTGCTGGCGACCTTCCACCGGCTTGCATCCGCCGGCTTCATGGTGGTGGCTCCCCAGTACCGGGGCAGCGACGGCGGCGAAGGCCGGGACGAGCTTGGCGGAGCGGACGTGGCCGACGTGCTGAACGCGGTGGCGCTGGCGCGGCGCCTACCCGGGGCCGACACCGGCAACGTCTTCATGTACGGGGAATCACGGGGCGGGATGATGACGTACCAGGCCATCCGGGACGGAGCCCCGATCCGCGCCGCGGCCACCGTAGGCGGTCTGGCGGACATCGAGGCGGCCCGGGCCTCGGACCCGTACTCCCGGCAGGCGACGCTGCAGATCTGGCCCGACTTCGAGGCGCGCCAGGAGGAGATCGTGTTCCGCCGCTCGGTGCTGCGCTGGCCGGAGCGGATCACGGTGCCCCTGCTCATCCTCCAGGGCACCGACGACCGGCAGGTGCTGCCGGAGCAGAGCCTGCGGCTGGCGTCGCACCTGGCACGCCTGGGCAGGCGCTTCGAGCTGCACGTGATCGCGGGCGGCGAACACATGCTCTCCCGGCACGCGGCGCAGCGGGATGCCGAGATCGCGGCCTGGTTCCGCCTGCACGCCGCGCCCCGGGAAGATTGACACGCCGCCGCGCCGAACCTACGTTCCGCGGCGTCACTGCACGATTTTCCCACGCGATCCACAAACACCCGATTACATGGCGATCATCCAGGAGATCCGGGCTCGCGAGATTCTCGATTCGCGCGGCAACCCCACCGTGGAGGCCGACGTCCTGCTTTCCAGCGGCGCCGTGGGGCGGGCCGCGGTGCCCAGCGGCGCGTCCACCGGCGAGCACGAGGCCGTGGAGCTGCGCGACGGCGACAAGGGCCGCTACCTGGGCAAGGGCGTTCGCAAGGCCGTGGAGAACGTGGAGGTGGAGATCGCCGGCGAGCTGATCGGCTACGACCCCTACGACCAGGGCGCCGTGGACCGGGCGATGATCGAGATCGACGGCACGCCCAACAAGGCGCGCCTGGGCGCCAACGCCATCCTGGCCGTCTCGCTGGCCACCGCCCGCGCCGCCGCCGAGGACGCCGGCCTGCCCCTGTACCGCTACCTGGGCGGCGCCATGGGCAACGTGCTGCCGGTGCCCATGATGAACATCCTGAACGGCGGCGCCCACGCCAGCAACAACGTGGACTTCCAGGAGTTCATGGTGATGCCGGTGGGCGCCGGGTCGTTCAGCGAGGGGCTGCGGATGGGCACCGAGGTGTTCCACTCGCTCAAGAAGG
>DASTVC010000576.1:0-2217 GCA_035759295.1 Longimicrobium sp.
CGCCGGCTCCCGCTCCAGGCGCTGGATCTCCAGCACCCCCGCCGCGTGCGTCCGGTCGGGCACCAGGTACGCCACCAGCCGCGGGTCTCCGGAAACGTCCTCGCGCGCCAGCACCACCGACTCGCGCACGCCCGCATGGCCGAGGAGCGCGGCCTCGATCTCACCAAGCTCGATGCGGAAGCCGCGCACCTTCACCTGGAAGTCGAGCCGCCCCAGGTACTCGATGGCGCCGTCCGCACGCCACCGCGCACGGTCGCCCGTCCGATAGAGCCGCGCGCCGCCTTCCGCGGAGAACGGGTCGGGGACGAAGCGCTCCGCCGTCAGCCCCGGACGGTCGAGGTAGCCGCGCGCCACCTGCACTCCGCCGATGTACAGCTCGCCCGGAACGCCCACGGGGACGGGCTTGAGCGAGGCGTCCAGCACGTACAGCGCGGTGTTCCACACCGGCCGCCCGATCGGCACCACGCCGGCCGATTCTTCGCGGGAGCAGGTCCAGACGCTCACGTCCACGGCCGCCTCGGTGGGGCCGTACAGGTTCGTGAGCACCACCGGGCCCGCGAACCGGTCGTAGAAGCGATCCACCAGCGCCGGCGGCAACGCCTCGCCGCTGCAGACCACGTTGCGCAGCGAGGCGCAGCGGCCGGCCTCCGCCGCCTCCACGAACGTCTGCAGCATGGAGGGGACGAAGTGCAGCGTCGTCACCCCCTCGCGCTCGATCAGGTCGCGCAGGTAGGCGGGGTCGCGGTGCCCGTCCGGGCGCGCCACCACCAGCCGCGCGCCCTGCTGCAGCGGCCAGAAGAACTCCCACACCGACACGTCGAAGCCGAACGGCGTCTTCTGCAGCACCACGTCGTCCGCGCCGATGCCGAAGTGCGCCTGCATCCACACCAGCCGGTTCACCACGCCGCGGTGCTGGTTCATCACCCCCTTGGGGCGACCGGTGGAGCCGGAGGTGTAGATGACGTACGCCAGCGAATCAGGCCCCGCGCCGATCTGCGGATTCTCGGTGCTCTCAGCCGCCAGCCGCTCCGCCAGCGCATCCACCGCCAGCACCTCGAGGCCATCGCGCTCCGGAACGGATTCGCGCAGGGCACCCTGCGTCAGCACCAGCGGGACGGCGCTGTCGTCCAGCATGTACGCCAGCCGCTCGGCGGGGAGCCCGGGATCCAGCGGCACGTAGGCGCCACCTGCCTTGAGGATGGCCAGGAGCGAGACCACCATCTCCAGGCTCCGCTCCATCAGCACGCCCACGCGCACCTCGGCGCCCACACCGCGGCCGCGCAGGTGGTGGGCGAGGCGGTTGGCGCGCACGTTCAGCTCCGCGTACGTGAGCGACTCCTGCTCGAAGCGCAGGGCCACCGCGTCCGGCGTGCGCGCCGCCTGGGCTTCGAACAGCTCGTGGATGCACCGGTCCGCCGGAACCTCGGCTTCGGTCCGGTTCCACTCCTCCACCACCAGCGCGCGCTCCGCTTCGCCGAGCAGCTCCAGTTGCGAAAGCCGCACGTCCGCGTCCGCGGCGACCTGCTCCAGCACCCGGGCCAGGTGGCCCAGCATCCGCTCGATCGTGCCGTGCTCGAACAGGTCCGTGGCGTAGGACAGCCCGCAGCGCAGACCACCTTCCGTAGCCGCGAGGCTCAGCGACAGGTCGAACTTGGCGTCGGCGCTCCCCGCGGCGACGCGTTCGGTGCTCAGCCCCGCCAGGCCGCTGGCCGAGGCCCGGGTGTCCTGCAGCGTGAACGACACCTGGAAGAGCGGCTCGTGGCTCAGCGACCGCTCCGGCTGAAGCTCCGCCACCAGCCGTTCGAAGGGCACCTCCTGATTCTCGTACGCCCCCAGCACCACCTCGCGTACGCGCCCCAGCAGCTCACGGAAGCCGGGATCTCCGGACACGTCGGTGCGCAGCACCAGTGTGTTGGCGAAGAAGCCGATCAGCCCCTCCACCTCGCTTCGCCCGCGCCCGGCGACCGGGGTGCCCACGACGATGTCCTGGCTCCCGCTGTACCGGGACAGCAGCGCCTGGAAGGCGGCCAGCGCAACCATGTACAGCGTGGCGCCCTCCTGGCGGCCCAGCGCGCGCAGCCCCTCCAGCACCTCCACCGGGACCTGGACGCGCTCGTTCGCCCCCCGGTACGTCTTTACGGCCGGGCGGGGATGGTCCGTGGGCAGCTCCAGCAGCGCGGGTGCGTCCGCCAGCCGCTCGCGCCAGTAGCCCAGCTG
>DASTVC010000577.1:0-3452 GCA_035759295.1 Longimicrobium sp.
GCCCGCAGCCGCGCGGGGAACAGGCTGCCGGCCGGGTCTTCGCCTTCGACGGAGTTGTGGCCCAGCCGCAGCGCGAACGGCTTCGCCGCGATCTCGACGAGCCCTGTGGTGCCGGCGGCGACCACCGTGGCGGCGCGATACTGGACCTGCGTCTGCGGATCGCAGATGGCCAGGTGCATTTCCAGCGACTGGTTCTCGATCTCGCTCAGGCCCAGCCGGGCGGCCAGCGGGGGCGGCAGCAGCGTGTACTGCCAGAACATGAGCTCCACGCTGTAATGGCTCCCCGCCGCGTCGGTGAAGTTGCCGACGAAGAAGTGCCAGCCCAGCTGCTTGCCCAGCTGCGGAAGGTCGATCCCCGGAAGGTCCAGCGCAGGGTCGAGCGGAATGGGCTCGTAGCCCACGTTGGATTCGGGGCCCAGGAACAGGTTGCTCGCGTACAGCTGGCGCGGCGTGGCGCGCTGCCTGGACTCCAGGTGCCGGCGCAGCAGCCCGTAGCGGCTGGCGCGCGACGGCACGAACGACCGCTGGTTCGCGGCGAGTTCATCCAGGCGCGCCAGAAAGCGCCGGGCGTAGGCGCGCTCGCTGTTCTTCTCGCCCTCCACCCGCGCCAGGATCTCGGGCGGGATGCGGTCGCGGTCATACTCCTTCATCCACAGCGCCTGCGCGATGCCCTGCAGGGTAAGGGGATCCAGGACTGGGGCCCGGACAGCGGCCACGGAGGGAGGCGGGGCGAGGGTGGTCATGATGGGAGGGGTCCAGTTGGGGTTTCTCGCGGGCGCAGGCAGAGTGCCGCGGAGGGAGAGGGCACGGGTCACGCCAGCACTCGTCCCGCCGTAAGTCGTTACCACGTAAGCAAAACGGCCGGGGAGCACGCGGACGCGCCTGCCCCGGTTCGATACGTTCGGTAACGATCCAATGCATCCGGATGGTTCTCCTGATCGCGCATCAGGGGGGAGATTGGCCTGATCCAGTGCGCCGAGGAGATCATCCGCCGATCCCCATCCCTCCCCCAGAAACCGCGGATGGCCCCCTGCCGCGCTTCTATCCATCTCTCGTTCCCGACATTCCAGCCGGCTCGTACCTCTTGCCGGGAGCGCGGCGGAAACGGCACGAGAAAACTCTGTTGACTCTGCTGACTCTGTGTGAGGCCCAATCTTTTGCGGATTGGGACGAGGCATGCCGACGCTCGCGACGAAACGAAAAACCGCCCGGCGCGAGGTGCGCCGGGCGGCTGGAAAGACGGTCAGCGGGACGCGGTTACGGGCGCGTCGTCACCAGGGTGTACGAGCCGCTGCCGCTGTAGGAGTAGATCCTCCAGTAGTAGTAGCCCGCGGTGCCGCTGTAGTTGATGTTCTCGACCGAGGAGGCGCTCTCCGAGGCCGCGACCTGCGACCAGCTGGAGCCGTTCCACTTGAACAGGTACAGGTCGAAGTCCGTGCCCGACGGGCCCGTCAGCGCGCCCGTGTGCGAGCCGGAGACGGTGCTCTGGTAGTACGTGCCGTTCGGCTGGATGGCCGCGGCGCCCGTGCCGCTGAGCGAGCCCGTGTACGTGAACGAGTTGCCCGGAGGCGGCGTGGTGCCGCTCAGCAGCGAGTACACCAGGCGGTTGGGCGAGCCGGTGCCCGGGTTGGTGACCTTGTTGGCCGTCGACGTGGTGATGATGGCGTTGGCCACCGTCGCCGGCGTCGCCGTGGTGTTGCCCTGCAGGTACAGCGCGGCAACGCCGGCCACGTGCGGGCTGGCCATCGACGTGCCGCTGATGGTGTTGGTGGCGGTGGTGCTGCCGATCCAGGTGGACAGGATGCTGCTGCCCGGGGCGAACACGTCCACGCAGGTGCCGTAGTTGCTGAACGACGACCGCGCGTCCGTCGACGTGGTGCTGCCGACGGTGATGGCGTTGGCCACGCGGGCCGGCGAGTAGTTGCAGGCGTCGAGCCCGTCGTTGCCGGCGGCCACCACGGCCACCACGCCCGCGTTGATCAGCCCGTTCACCGCGGCGTCGGTGGTGCTGCTGGCGCCGCCGCCCAGCGACATGTTGGCCACGGCCGGCTTGATGGCGTTGGCCGCCGTCCAGTTGATGCCCGCCACGATGGTGGCGTTGTCACCCGTGTTGCCGCAGCCGAACACGCGCACGCCGATGAGCGTTACGCCCTTGGCCACGCCGTAGGTGCTGCTGCCGACGGTGCCGGACACGTGCGTGCCGTGGCCGTTGCAGTCCTGGTTGCCGTCGCCGATGCCGTCCCAGGCAATGCTGGCGCGGCCGCCGAACTGGGTGTGGCCGGTGTTGATGCCGGTGTCGATGATGTACGCGCGCACGCCCGCGCCGGTGGGTGTGTAGGTGTACGTGCTGTTGAGCGGCAGGTCGCGCTGGTCGATGCGGTCGATGCCCCAGGTGGCGCCCGTCTGCGTGGTGCTCACGGAGACGATCTGGTTCTCCTCGACCCACTTCACGTTCGGGTTGTGCTGCAGCGCGTTCAGCTGCCCGGCGGTCAGCGTGGCGGCAAAGCCGTCGATCGCCGCCTCGTACACGTACCGCGGGTTCACGCCGGCGACGGCGGCGACCGAGCGGGGGTTGGTGCCGTCGTTCAGCACCACGATGTACTCTCCGGGAATGCCCTTGCCGGGCGCGGCGGAAAGCAGGGGGGCGCCGCCGGCGCCGGGGGCGGCCAGCGGGGCCTGGGCGCCGTCGGAGCAGGCCGCCGTAACGGCGAGCGCCGCCAGGGCGAGGGGGGTGAGGGTCCGCTTCATCAGTCCTCCAGCAAGTGGGGTGGCGGCGCCGGCGGGGGTGCCGTGCCGCGGGTTCGGGGGCTCCGCGGCGCGGATGCCCTCTTTCTGACTTCGACCAGCGACCTCGTGGCTTTCTCGGGGGGATCCGGAACGCCGATCCCGCTCCCGACGCTGCCTGCGCGCGGGGCGGGCCCTCATGATGGCGGGACGGCGTATTCGGGTGTTTCATCCCCGAACGTGCGGACGCCTCGCGTGACGTGAGTGCATGTCCCTTAGGCACGGCGCGGGCCGCAAATCCGTAGGTGGTTATCTATCGCTAGGGCAATGAGTTAGCTCAAAATGATTCCGTCGCGGACATGGAGAGGATGGTGCGGGTGCCCTGATCCGGTGCACCATACCGGTGCGGTTCGATGAGATGTTCACGCCAAGCGCATCCTTCTGCAGCGCTGCATGTTTCCAGTCATCTTTCGAAACGTCGGCGCAAGGCTGCGGTGCGTCGAGAGGCAGCGCTCGGCGATGCGAGATCCGCGGCAACGGCAGAGGGATTGAAGCGCGGCAGGGGGCCATCCGCGTTTTTTGGGGGGGATGGCCATCCCCGGTGGGCATGCTTCGGCTGATTCACTGCCGTCGGCGCGCCCCCTCCGCTCGCTTAGAGGCTCGCACCTCCCCCCCAAACCCTGGGGGAGGTTTGAAGATGTCTCGAGCTGGCGCCCGCCGGCGGCCCC
>DASTVC010000578.1:0-5539 GCA_035759295.1 Longimicrobium sp.
AAGACCGTCTTCACGCTCCAGGTCTTGTGCGCCGACCGAAGAATCTTTATCGGGAACGGGCGGGTCCTTCGCGCCAAACCCGACGTAGCCGACGGGACCGTGCGCCCATCGTAGAGATTCTTCGGTCGGCGCACAGGCAACGGTGCGACTGGCAGGTCCAGGGCGCGCGCCTCTCTCAGAATGACACCGTCCGCTTTATCGGTGCGCGATTCCCGGATCCCGTATCACGATCGCAATCACGCGGAGAAGCAGAAGGGGCAGAGCGGCGGAGAACCTGATCGTCTCCGCTGCTCTGCCCCTCTGCTTCTCCGCGTGCAAAAATCCGGTTCGGTAGATCTCCTCGCGAGATCAGCCGTCCGCCGTCAGCGCGCCAGCTGGCGCACGGTGGAGGCCAGCAGCTGCACCTTTGCCGCGTCGCTGGAGCGTTGCGCGTCGGCGTCCAGCTGCGTGGCCAGGGTGGTGAGCGCGGCGCGGCGGCGGGCGCCGTTCAGCCGCTCGGCCGCGTCCAGCGCGCGAGCCACCGCGACGCTCCGCGTGCCGGAGAGGCCGCGGCTGCGGGTGAGCTGGTCCACGTACGCGCGGGCCACCACGAACGCCGCCGGCCACTCCATCTTGCGCTGGTTCTGCGGGTTCAGGTCGCTCACCCGCACCAGCTTGGCCGCGTCGATCTCGTTCTGCGACAGGTGCTCGCTGGGGAGCAGGCGGAAGACGTCCAGCCCGCGGACGATCTCCGTCGCGTAGATGTTCCCGTTGTACCAGTACGACGACCAGAACCCGCCCAGCACCGACTGCGTGGTGCTGTACGGCCCGCGGTCGAAGAACGCGATCTCAACCGGGTGCGCCGGATCGGTAAAGTCGAAGACCGAGATGCCGCCCTGGTACCACGACTGCACCATGATGTCACGCCCCGGCACGGGGATCAGCGAGCCGTTGTGGGCCACGCAGTTCTCCTGCTCCGTCTGCACCGCCGGCAGCTTGTAGTAGCCGGCCTGGCGCAGCTGGCGGTTGTTCAGGGTGAAGATGGCGTCGGCCCCCCACTCCCGGCGGTCCGTGGAACGGCACCGCGGCGCGCTGCCCCCGCCCCACTCGTCGGTGTAGATGACCTTGCTGCCGTCGTTGTTGAACGTGGCCGAGTGCCAGTAGGCAAAGTTGGGGTCCGCCACCTCGGCGATGCGCACCGGGTTGGCGGGGTTGCTGATGTCCAGCAGAATGCCGTTCCCCGCGCATGCCCCCGCCGCCAGCCCGATCTCCGGGTACGCGGTGATGTCGTGGCACTGGTTGGTCTGCGCCGTCTGCTGCGCGTTGGGGCCCGAGCGTCCGCCCTGGTTCAGCCCGTTGATGGCGCCCTGCGCGTTGGCGAAGATGCGCGGCGCGTTCACCACCCGCGCGGCCTGCGGGCGCGCCAGCGGCACCTCGATGACCTCGATGCGGAAGTACGAGGTGTTGGGGTCCTCCGTCGACGGCCGCCCCGAGCACCCTTCCAGCTCGCGTGGGGAGCGCACGCCGCCCGTTCCCTGCACGTACACGTACACGTGCGACGCGTCGCGCGGGTCCGGCACCAGCGTGTGCGTGTGCGAGCCGCGGCACGTCTGCACCTGCGCTACCTGCCGCGGCCGGTCCAGGTTGCTGATGTCGAAGATGCGCACGCCGCGAAAGCGGTCGGTGCTCACCGTGTCCTGCACGCCCTGCGTGCCGCAGTCCAGCCGCCCGCGCGTCTCTTCAACCGACATGAAGAGCAGGTTGCGGTAGACGGAAACGTCGCCCTGGCCGCCGGGGCACACCAGCGAGCCCCGCAGCCGCGGATGCGTCGGGTCGCTGATGTCGTAGATCTGGAAGCCGTTGTAGCTGCCGATGAAGATGCGGTTGCCCGCGAACGCCATGTCGGTGTTCGCGAAGCCGAAGTCGCCCTGCTGGGCGGGGTTGAAGAAGCCCGCCGGCCGCGTGGTGTGCGACACCAGCTCCAGCCCGCGGATCGCCTGGCCCGCGTCGTCCCAGCCGGCGCTCAGCCCCACGCGCGGATCGCGGTCCTGCGCCTGCGCGCCCGTGGCGAGCAGCGCCGCCGCCAGCGCCGCCAGGGGCGCCCGGGCGGTCCATCGGTCACGCGGCCGTCCAGCCATCGTTTCCGTTCTCATCCTGGTCTCTGCTGAAGTGTTGGGGTACTGCGGGACCCGGGTCGCTCTCCGTCGCGGAAAGCGGGTCGGCACTGCCGGAACGCCTCAGGGCGCCCCGGCCAGCATGGTGCGCATGCGGTCGATCTCCATCCGCTGGTCGGCGTCCACCTCGTTGGCGATGTGAAAGACGGACGACTGCTGTCCGCCGCCGGGGGTGCCGAACAGCTCCGCCACCATCATCAGCGCGCCCTCGTGGTGGCGGATCATCAGCTCCAGGAACAGCCGGTCGAACTCCGCGCCCGATGCCGCGGCCAGGCGCTGCATCTCTTCCGGCGTGAGCATTCCCGGCATCTGCGCGTGGGCGCCGCCGTGGTGGTGCGCGTGGACGCTGTCGGCGGAGGGCACCGGCTCGCCGTGGGCCTGCAGCCACCGCTCCATCAGCGCGATCTCGTCGCGCTGCGACACCTGGATGCGCTCCGCCATCAGCCTGACGTCGGGGCGGGTGGCGCGGTCGGGCACCAGAGCCGCCATCTCCAGCGCCTGCCCGTGGTGCGCGATCATCCCGGTCACGAAGCGCACGTCCGCCTCGTTGTGCGGCGGGCCCACGACCGTCTGCGCCTGCGCCGTCGCGCCGCCACACGCCGCTGCGGCCACGGACAGCAGCAGCGCGGCGGCCCTCATCCAGCCCGAAGATCTCGTTCCCTGCCTCATGCTGCTCCTGCTCCGGCGGATGTGCGCGGAGGTCCGGATTCCGCGCGCCGCCAACAATGGGTGTGTCTGAATCGCCTCGCAAGGCGGCATTTTCCGCCATTGCGTGCCGCTCCGCCCGGCTTCGCGGAGGATGACGATCGACGCGAGGCGAATCCGCTACTCGGGACGATCCGCCACGGCGACGTAAATCTCTCCGCCAAAACGAGATGGGCGCCGGGCGACGATGTGCGGTGGGGTAAACCCCGCGCCCCGCGCGAGTTCCACGAAGCGCGCGAAGTCCACCGGATACGGCGACCACGGGCCGGGCCGCCGCCCCTCGTATTCCATCAGCACCAGCCGCCCGCCGGGCCGCAGCAGCGCCGCCACGCGCGCCAGCGCCCCCGCCGCGTCCGCCACGAAGTGCAGCACGTTCGCCATCACCACGCCGTCCAGCGGCGGCAGCGCCAGCGGCTGCGTCACGTCGCCGACCAGCACCTCGATCGCCGCCGCCGATCCTCCCGCCGGCGCGCGTCCGCGGAACGACGCCAGCGCCCGCGCGTCGCGATCCACCGCGATCACCCGCCCCGCGCGGCCGACAAGCGTCGCCAGCGCGCGGCTGAACACACCCGTCCCCGCACCCAGGTCCGCCCACACCTCGCCCTCCCCCGCCGGCACCGCGGCCCGCAGCAGGTCCAGTGCGTCCGCGTCGGTCATGCCTGCGACACGGAGACGAAGGAGCGCATCGGATGGCGGCGCATCAGCCCTCGTCCGCCACCGGATGCGCGGGGATGGCGGCGGCCAGCTTGCCCAGGCCCTCGCCCAGCGACTCCAGCTCCGCGCGGCTGAGGGCGAGCAGCTCGGGGGGCGGCTCGTGGAAGGCGCGCAGGATCTCGTCGCGCGTCTGCACGCCCAGCGGCGTGAGGACGACGAGCTTCACGCGCCGGTCGCCGGGCTGGGCACGGCGCTCCGCCAGCCCTTTGCGCTCCAGGCGGTCCACCACCCACGTCGCCGCGGACGCGTCGGTCCCCCACGCCTGCGCCAGCGCGCGCATCGGCTTGCCCTCCACCGCGTCGAGGGTGTTGAGCGCCTTGGCGTCGTTGGGCGTCAGCTCCAGGCGCGCGAGCACGGCGTCGCGCTGCCACCGCGTGCTCACGAACACGTGGAACAGGCTGCGCCACACCTCCGCGGCAAGGGCCCGGTCGCCCGCTGATCGGCTCGTCGCGTCGTGCATGGCGCTGAACCTAGCGCGCTCCGGAGAATCAGTCCAGCAAGATAGAATGTTCACCTACTCAGATACTTGACACACTTCAAGCATTTGATGATACTTGAGGTACTTGAAGTATCGAACGACACAGCGTCGGCCCCGCGCCGGCGATCGCGATGGAGGGAAGGATGGATGCTCTTCGGGACAGGGTGGCGCTGGTGACGGGGAGCTCGCGCGGCATCGGCGCGGCGATCGCACGGGCGTTCGCGGCGGAGGGGGCGCGCGTGGCCATCCACGGCCGCGACGAGGCCGCGCTCGCCGCCGTCCGCGCGGAGATCGAGCAGGCGGGCGGCCGCGCCATGCAGGTGGTGGCCGACGTCACCCGCTTCGACGAGATCGAGGCCATGCGCCGCGAGGTCGAGCACGAGCTGGGGCCCATCGACATCCTGGTCGCGAACGCGGGCGGCTCCCTCACCCCGCCCGGCGAGCCGATCGAGGTGACGACGGAGGAAGGATGGCGCGCATCCATCGACGCCAACCTCACCTCCACCTTTCTGACGCTCAAGAGCCTGCTGCCGGGGATGAAGGCGCGAGGCCGCGGCAGCATCATCACCCTCTCATCCGCCGCCGCGCGCCGGCCCCACCCGCGCTCGCCCATCCCCTACGCCGTGGCCAAGGCCGGCATCCAGCTGCTTACGCAGGACGTGGCGGCGCAGGTGGGGCCGTTCGGCGTCCGCGCCAACTGCATCGCGCCCGAGACCATTCTCACCGAGCGCAACCTGGAGCAGATCCCGCCCGCCATCCGGGATTCGCTGGTGGATTCGCACCCCGTCCGCCGCCTGGGCACGCCCGAAGACGTCGCGCGCGCCGCGGTCTTCCTGGCCTCCGACGCGTCCGCGTGGATCACCGGCATCGTGCTGGACGTGGCCGGCGGCGCCGTGATGGTCTGATCCACATCCGCTCAACCCTCAACCACCGGAGCACCCCATGCGTTGGTACGGAATCGCCCTGTTCATCCACATGATGGGGCTGATCGCGATGTTCGCCGGGTTCGCGCTGCAGCAGCGGCTGGGCGCAAAGCTGCGCGCCACGTTCGGCCGGGACGAGGCGCGGCACTGGGCCTGGATGCTCGACGCCACGCGGCCCATGACGCCGTCCGGCGCGGTGATGATGTTCGTGAGCGGCGGCTACATGGCGTGGGGGATGCGCGCCACCCTGCCGCCGTGGGTGATGGTCGGCATCGGCTCCGTGGCCTTCATCGGCATGACAACGGGTTTGATGGTGAACCCCCGCTTCGCCGCCATCCACCGCGCCCTCGCCTCCGATCCCGCCGCGGCCGCCGCCGCCATCCGCGACGGCGCCACCTGGGCCGCCTTCTGCGCGGCGAACGGCGCGGGGCTGGGGACGATCTGGATCATGTCCGTCAAGGCCGGCCTGCTGGAGTCGCTGATCGCGGTGCTGCTCCCGGCCGCGGTCGGCGGGGTGGTGGGCTTCCAGCTGGCCCGCCGCGTGGCCGCACCCGCCACGGCTTGAT
>DASTVC010000579.1:0-4303 GCA_035759295.1 Longimicrobium sp.
TGGAGTCGTTCCCCGTCCAGAAGCTGCTTGCGGAGGAGAGCAGAATGACGCCGGGCGTTACACTCTGCCTGCCGTATACCTGCCCGGAATGCCCGTACACCCGCAACGTCCTTTGCTACTGACGGACGCAGATCGGCCCCGAGATGGCGTGGCCCTCCTGCCCGGGCGTGGCGGATCGGCCGTGATCGCTCCATCGTGTATCCATCCTGGGAAAGCGTTGCCACGCCGCTGATGCCGATTGCTGCACGATGACGGATGACCTGGACGGGATCTCGATGTTCCTCGCCGTGGTGGAGGCGAAGGGCTTTCGCGCGGCGGGGCAGCGGCTGGGTGTAAGCGGCTCGGCGCTCAGCCAGGCGGTGCGGCGGCTGGAGGAGCGGCTGGGCGTCGCGCTTCTGCAGCGCACCACCCGCAGCGTGCGGCTTACGGAGGCGGGGGAGCGGTTCTACGCGGCCGTGCGTCCCGCGCTGGACGAGGTGCGTGCGGCGGTCGTGGCGGTGGGGGAGCTGGCGGACCAGCCGCGCGGCACCCTCCGGCTCAGCGTGTCGGGGACCGCGGTGAGCTTTCTGCGCGGGCCCACGCTGCAGGAGTTCCTGCGCGCGTACCCCGACGTGCAGCTGGACCTGATCGTGGAGGAAGAGGAGCCGGACATCGTGGCGCGGGGATACGACGCCGGCGTGCGGCTGGGCGAGGTGATCGACCAGGACATGATCGCCGTCCCCGCGTCCGGCCGGCAGCGGCTGCTGGTCCTGGGCGCGCCGGCGTACTTCGCACGGCATCCCGGGCCCAGGCATCCGCGCGATCTGGCCGCGCACGCCTGCATCAACTGGCGCGCCGGGCCCAACGCCGCGCCGTACCGCTGGGAGTTCACGGAAGACGGACACGACTTTTCCGTCGCCGTCCCCGCGCGCATCGTGACCAACGACTTCATCCTGATGCTGCAGCTCGCCAGCGCGGGCGTGGGGCTGACCATGGGGATGGAGGAGATCGTTCGCCCCTACGTGGATCGCGGCGAGCTCGTCCCCGTGCTGGAGGAGTTCTCCACGCCGTTCCCCGGCTTTTACCTCTACTATCCCCATCGCCGGCAGGCTTCCCCGCCCCTCCGCGCACTCATCGACTACCTGCTCGGCATGCGATCCAGCCAGCGCCCGGCGGGATGACGACGAAGCCTCCTTGGTATCCGCAGAATACGGCTTGCTCACACGGAGGACACGGAGGTCACCGAGTGGTTCGATCTCTGTGACCTCCGTGCCCTCCGTGTGACCCCTTCTTTTGCCGGAGTCGGTTCAGCTCCGTCCGGGCGATCGTGTGACCAGCCAGGCTGCTTCCTGCCGCGCGGCGCGGGTGAGCGCGCGGCCGATCAGCGTGAGCGGAGACCCCGCGCTGAACGCCGTCGCGATCGCGTACAGCACCCGGGGCGAAAACCGCGGTGTGTTGCCGATGGCGTAGATGGGCTCCCACCCGTCCGGACGAAGCTTGGCCTTGAAGGAATCCAGCCCCTGGAAGTTGTAGAACCGGTTTCCATGCAGGCGCAGCCACTCCAGCGCCAGGCGGAGCCACGCGGGGTTCGCGGGCGCGTCGGTGGGCGCGTGGCGGGAGAGCGGGGAGAGGCCGAGGGTTACGTAGCGGGCACCGTCCGCGGCCAGCGAACGCACCGCCGTGTCGATCATCAGCTCCGTGGTGCCGTTGGGCGCCCGATCGCCGCGGACCCACTGCTCGATCAGCCAGCCCTGGCGCGCCGGGACCGGCGAGGAGACCACGAACCCCGCCGGCGCGCCGCCGCGCCGCGCCACGAAGACGCGGCGGTCGAACAGCCGGCCCAGCAGGTCGGGCTCCACCATGAAGTGCAGGGGCGGAAGCCCGCGCGTACTCAGCCACTCCGCCACGCAGCGGCGCAGCTCCGGGCTGTGCATCGCGCGCTCCGCCGGCCACTCCTCCACCGTCACCCCCTTGTTGCGCGCGCGGTTCAGCTGCGCGCGTAACGAGGCGTGCGATTCCACCGCGCCGCGCCAGCGAGCCGGGTCCCAGACGGGCTGGGCGCCGAGGAGGACGCGGGAATGGTCGGGCGACGCGCGCAGCATCTCCTCCAGCCGGTGCCCCGCCGCGAAGTAGCACACGCGCCGCCCCCGCTCGCGGGCCGCGGCTTCCAGCTCCGCCGCGACCGCGCGGAGCCGCTCCGGGGCCGAGACGGGTGCGCCCGCCACCACCCGGCAGCCGGGTGTGTCGACGAACCTCGCCACCGCGTCGCCCTCCGCCGAAAACCAGAGGTCAATCCCGGGATTCAGGATCTGGTACGCGGCGGCGTTCCATCCCCAGCGCAGCACCAGCTCCCGCGCGCGCAGCAGCTCCGCGTCGCGCGGGGAGGGCGCCGCGTCGGGGCCGCCGTCACGCCGGTCCATCGTGCGCCGCGGCCGGTGCCGCGGGCCGGCGCCGGCGGCGGCCGATCACCCGGCGCGCGCCGTGGGCCGCCTCCAGCCGCGGCCCGTGCGCGTCCAGCAGGTCGCTGCGCGTGATGATCCCCCGCGCCTCCGTGGGCCGTGCGCGTGAGACGACGACCAGCCGCCCCACCCCTTCGCGCACCATGTGGTCGGCCGCCTCGCGCAGCGAGCTCTCCTCGTAGACCACCACGGGCGCGCGCTTCACCACCTCCCGCACCGTCGCGGCCGGCGGAACGGCGGGGTCCAGCAGGTCGCGGCGCGTGACCACGCCCACCAGCGCGCCGTCCGCGTCCACCACGGGAAATCCCTGGTGGGTCGCGCCGCCCGCGCCCGAGGCCACCCAGTCCCGCACCGCCTCGATGGAATCGTCCGCGCGCAGCGTCACCAGCGCCCGCGTGGCCGCGTCGCCCACGCGCACCTGGTGCAGAAAGTCGGTGGCGTACTCCGTCGCCGCGCCGGTGCCCCGCCGTGCCAGCTTTTCCGTCATGATGGAGGTGCGGCTCACCAGCAGCGAGACCAGGTAGGCGGCGCTGCATCCAGCCAGCAGCGGCAGCAGCCCCATCGGCTGGCGCGTGGTCTCGAACGCGAACACCACCGACGCCAGCAGCGCGTGCGACGCCCCCGCGAAGATCGCCGCCATCCCCACCAGCGCGGCCACGTGCGGATCCACCCCCAGCCCCGGGACCGCCGCCCCGACGGCCCCCAGCAGCGCCCCGGCCCCTCCGCCGATGGTGAACAGCGGCGCCAGCGTTCCCCCCGAGGTGCCGCTGCCCAGGTACACCACCCAGGAGACGAACTTCAGCACCACCAGCAGGAGCAGCGCCCGCCCCACGATTCCGCCGGAGAGGACCTGCTGGATGTTGGAATATCCCACCCCCAGCGTGCGCGGCTCCACGTAGCCCACCACGCCGACGACCACCGCGCCCAGCGCCGGCCACCACATCCAGTGGATGGGGAGGCGCTCGAACGCGTCCTCCACCGCGTAGACCATCCGCGTCACCCAGGCGGCCAGCAGCCCCACCAGCGCGCCCAGCACCACGTACGCCGCCAGCGCCGCGCCCCCCGGCTGCGACACCTCCGGCATCGGAAACACGGGCCCGGGGCCCACCAGCGCCAGCCGCA
This sequence comes from Longimicrobium sp., assembly GCA_035759295.1. Classification (GTDB taxonomy): domain Bacteria; phylum Gemmatimonadota; class Gemmatimonadetes; order Longimicrobiales; family Longimicrobiaceae; genus Longimicrobium. The sequence goes on from DASTVC010000579.1 coordinate 3,561, forward strand.
CGCTGGTGGCGGCCGCCGCGGCAAGCGCCACGGGGATCACCGAGCGCGCGCGGTATTCGAAGAGCAGCAGTTCCACCGCCAGCAGCACCGCCGCGACCGGGGTGCCGAAGGTGGCCGCCATTCCGGCCGCGGCGCCGGCCGCCAGCAGCGTCTTCCGCTCGTCGGCGGTGATGTGCAGCACCTGCCCCACCAGCGACCCCAGCGCGCCGCCGGTCGCGATGATGGGCCCCTCGGCGCCGAACGGGCCGCCGGTGCCGATGGCCACGGCGGCGGAGAGCGGCTTGAGGAACATCACCCGGGGAGGGATGCGGCTTTCGCCGTGCAGCACCTTTTCCATCACCTCGGGGATGCCGTGCCCGCGAATGGCGGCCGACCCGTAGCGGGCCATCACCCCCACCACCAGCGCGCCCACCACCGGCACCGCGATCACCCCCGCGCCCAGGTGGTTCCCCGCCGGCGACGTGAACGCCGTGTCCACGCGGCCGTAGAAGGCCAGGTTGGTAATGAGGCCGATCAGCCGCGCCAGCAGCTCGGCCACGAACCCCGCGGCCACGGCGACGGCCACGGACACCCCGCACAGCCATACCACGCGCCAGTCCACCCGCGGATGCTCCCGCGGCGCGCGCACCGAGGCCAGCGCGGGCGCCAGCGACGGCGCCACCGCCAGCCCGTCGGCCGTGGCGGCGTCGCGGATGCGTTCGTGCTCAGCCATGCGCGCCTCCCTCGTCCTCGAAAAAGAAGCT
>DASTVC010000580.1:0-7436 GCA_035759295.1 Longimicrobium sp.
GCGGAGGGGAAGTACCACTCCGGCGGCCTGTGGACCAACACCTGCTGCTCGCACCCTCGCCCGGGCGAGGCGGTGGACGACGCGGCGCGTCGGCGGCTGCGGGAGGAGATGGGGATCGATACGGAGCTTACGCCGCTCTTCGAGTTCACCTACCGCGCCGAAGTGGGGCCGGGGCTGGTGGAGCACGAGTACGACCACGTGTTCGCCGGCCGCTACGAGGGCGAGCCCGTGCCCAGCGTGGACGAGGTGGATGGATGGCGGTGGGTCTCCGTCCGCGACGTGGCGGCTCAGGTGCGGGAAGATCCCGACGCGTTCACCCCGTGGTTCCGGGTGGTGTTTGCGCGTCCCGACTGGGAGGAGCGGCTGCTCGCCTTTCAGGACGCGTCGCGCTGACCCGTTCCGGTACGCCCCGCCCCACTTTTGTACAGCCGCCGCGCATCCGCAGGTGCGTGCACCCACCGCAACCGCCCGCCGCCGCGCCTTTTGCCGCATCGGGCGCGTGGCGGCGCCGTGGCGCGGCGCGTGCGGGAGCTAACTCGGTTTTCGGAGAGGCGGAAGCGAGTGAGGTGAGGCAGCCGCGAGGTGCTTCAGCATGCTCGAGCTGCATCCGACAGGGCCCCCTCTCCCGGCCTCTCCCCCGCAAACAGCGCGGGAGAGAGGTGACGCGAACCGACCGTCCGGAGAGATTCCAGGAAGCTGACGCGCCCGCCAGCCTGCGGTAACGCGATCGAATTCTCCCCTTTCTCCCGCGCAGCGGGGGAGAGGGGCCGGGGGAGAGGGGGCCCCGTCGGACGCCAGCGTGATGCCGTCCGAAGCGTCCCGGCCCCGCGGCCGAGTCCGGGGCACGCCCCGGCGCCTGGGGCGTGCACTGCGCTCGCCCGAACCCTGGAGCCGCCAATCCGCGAAGGCGGATTTCGTGTAGTCGTTGCCGCGAATTCATTCGCCCTTGCCGCGGCCTGCACGAAGCAGCAGCACCGTCGATCCACAGGAAGTCGATCCACAAGAAGAGCGAGAGCCCCAGATGACCGATACGATCGCCGCGCCCATGGACGTGGACGCCGGCAACCCGCTGCTTTCCGGCGAGACGCCCTTCCCGTTCGACCGCATCACCTCCGAGCACGTGGTGCCGGCCGTGCGGCAGGCGCTGCAGCGCGCGCAGGAGGCGCTCGACGAGCTGGTCGCATTCACCGGCGAGCGGACGTACGAAAACACGGTGCACGCGCTGGAGGAGATGGGCGAAACCCTGGGACGCGTGCTGCGGCCCGTTTCGCACCTGAACTCGGTGAACAGCTCGCCCGAGCTGCGCCAGGCGTACGAGACGGTGCTGCCGGAGGTGTCGGCCTTTTCCGCGCGCATCCCGCTGAACCCGGAGCTGTGGAGCGCCGTCAAGGCGTACGCCGAGACCGAGGATGCGCGGGCGCTCACCGGCGTGCGGCGCCGGCACCTCGACAAGGTGGTACGCAGCTTCGAGCGCGCGGGCGCCGACCTGCCGCCGGAGAAGAAGTCGCGCATCGAGGCGCTGCGGGTGGAGATGTCTCAGCTGACCACCGAGTACGCCAACCACGTGCTGGACTCCACCAACGCGTGGGAGCTGGTGCTGACGGACGAGGCCGAGCTGGAGGGGCTTCCCGAGTCCGCCCGCGCGCAGGCGCGCGCCGCGGCGCAGGCCAAGGGCGTCGACGGCTGGCGCTTCACGCTGCAGCTGCCCTCGTATCAGCCGTTCATGCAGTACTCCGCGCGGCGCGACCTGCGCCAGCGCATGTACGAGGCGTACGTGAACCGCGCCAGCAGCGGCGAGCACGACAACCGCCCCCTGGTGCGCCGCATCCTGGAGCTGCGCCGCGAGCTGGCGCGCATCCTGGGCTTCAAGGACTACGCGGACCTCACGCTGGAAGAAAGCATGGCCGGCAGCGGCGCCCGCGCCGTCGCCTTCGAGGAAGACCTTACCGCGCGCACGCGGCCCGTGTGGATGCGCGAGATGGCGGAGCTGGAGGCGTTCGCGCGCGCGGAGCTGGGGCTGCAGGCGCTGGAGCCGTGGGACGTGTCGTACGCCGCGGAGCGGCTGCGGCTGGCGCGCTACGACCTGAACGCCGAGGAGCTGCGTCCCTACTTTCCCATGGACCGCGTTCTCGAAGGCCTGTTCGGGCTCACCGAGAAGCTCTTCGGCGTGCGGGTGCAGCCGCGCGAGAACAGCCAGGTGTGGCACCCCGAAGTGCGTTTCTTCGACGTGCTGGACGAGGACGGCTCGCTGGTCGGCAGCTTTTACACCGACTGGTTTCCGCGCGAGAGCAAGCGCGGCGGGGCGTGGATGAACGGGATGATCGTCGGCGGGCCGCGGCCGGAAGGGTGGCAGCCGCACCTGGCGCTGATGGTGGGCAACCTGTCGCCGCCCGAGGGCGGCCGCCCCGCGCTGCTCACCCATCGCGAGGTGGAGACCGTGTTCCACGAGTTCGGACACCTGCTGCACCACGTGCTGTCGCGCGTGGAGGTGGCGGCGCTGGGCGGTACGCGCGTGCCCTCCGACTGGGTGGAGCTGCCGTCGCAGATCATGGAGAACTGGACGTGGGAGCGCCCGGCGCTGGACCTGTTCGCGCGCCACTGGCAAACCGGCGAGCCCATCCCCGAGGAGCTGTATCAGAAGATGCTGGCGGCGCGCACCTTCATGGGCGCGCACCAGCAGATGCGGCAGCTCAGCTTCGGCACGCTGGACCTGGACCTGCACGTCCGCTTCGATCCGGAGACGGACGGCGACCCGGTGGAGCGCGCGCAGCGGGTGATGGAGGATTTCCATCTCAGGCCTCACTTTGCGCGCGACCACTTCATCACCTCGTTCACGCACATCTTCAGCGGGGGGTACGCCGCCGGCTACTACAGCTACCTGTGGTCCGCGGTGCTGGAGGCCGACGCGTTCACCCGCTTCAAGCGCGAGGGGCTGTTCAACCGCGAGACGGGGCGCGCCTTCGTCGACGCCGTGCTCAGCCAGGGCGACGCGGAAGAGCCTGACGAGCTGTTCCGCCGCTTCATGGGCCGCGACCCCGACCCCGAGGCCCTGCTGCGCCGCGACCTGGGCGTGGGGCGGGACGCCGAGGTGGTGGCTGGATAGGTCCGGCCCTCTCGGATCGCAGGGGATTGTCATTCCGAGGCCCGGCCACACAGCCGTCTGCCTCTCGCGCAGCAGGTCGCAGGGCCGAGGAATCTACCGTCGGTGACCGCGAGGGCGGACGCGGCAGCCCGCTCCGTCCGTGCGGCCGCACGATGGCTGGACAGGGCCGGTTTGGGGCGTGGGACAGGCCACGAGGTGACGGAGAGTAGATTTCTCAGTCGCGCGCCGGGTTTGGTGCAGGGCTGGCTTCTGCGCGCCGCTCCTTCGAAATGACAGTTTCGAGGAGTGCGCTGCACCCCCGCTGCACCCTCCGGCTCGCTGGCCCATCCCCCGCCCGTCCACGCGCGTGGATTTTGACGCGGGGGCTGTCCTCCAGAGTGGTCGGTGACCAGGCCGCCGATTCGCTCGTCCGCGCGTAAGTCATTTCACCGCATCCGCTTGGATTTCCGCGCCCGCGGGGCACCGGCATTGCTCTCCTCGTCCCCGCCGGACCGCCGTTCCCCGGCCCCGAACGTCCGACCCCCATCCCTCATCCCGAGGTGAACGATGCGATACACGATTGCCCTTCTTGCCGCCGCGGCGCTGGTCGCCGCGCCCGCCACGCTCCGCGCGCAGGACTGCGACTGCGACTACGAAGATGACGAGTACTACGAGGAGCGGCCCACGGGCGGCTTCTTTGGCGGCAGCTTTACCATCGCCCAGCCGCAGGGCGAGTTTCACGACTACGTGGACAGCGGGCTGGGCGGCAACCTGCACTACATGCACGCGCTGGATCCCGAGGGGTGGCTGGCCATTCGCGTGGACGGCGGCTTTGCCATCTACGGATACGAGCGCCAGCGCCTGCCGCTGAGCGAAACGCTGGGCGGCCGCATCGTGGTCGATCTCACCACCACCAACAACATCGCGTGGATCGGCGTGGGCCCGCAGATCGGGGTGCCCGACGGCACGCTCAAGCCGTACGTGAACGGGTACGCGGGCTATACATACCTGGCCACCACGTCCAGCGTGGAGAGCAGCCGCTACTACGACGACGAGGACTACTTCAGCACCACCAACTTCGACGACTGGAGCTTCTCGTACGGCGGCGGGGCGGGCGTGTACATCCCCGTTCGCCACGGCTCCAGCCCGGTCTCCATCGACCTGGGCGTGCGCTACCACAACAACGGCGTGTCCGAGTACCTGCGCGAGGGCGACATCCAGGACAACGAGGACGGCAGCATCACGCTGTTCCCCGTGCGCAGCGACACCGACCTGCTCACCTTCCACATCGGCTTCAGCGTCGGCGTCTCCCGCTGAGCTGGATGCACGCGGCGCGGGCCGGGACCGATCCTTCGGTCCCGGCCCGCTCTCTCGTGCTATCCGGAAAACATGGCGCGGTGAGGATCGGTGTCATTCTGAGGAAGGCGCCCCGCGTGATTTCTCCCCTCGCGCGAATTCCAGAGCGCCGACCGAAGAATCTCGTTCGGCAACGGTGCGGCCCGTCGAGCGGGAGGCTCCTCGCGCGGAGCCATCGTGACCGACGGAACGGTGCGCCCATCCGGCAGATTCTTCGGTCGGCGCACGGGCCGCGGTGGAATCTGCAGGTCCGGCGCGGCGCCTTCCTCAGAATGACACCGTTCTTCCAGGTCTGGTATGGCCGGCTTCCGTGAGAGGAAGCCGGCAACCCCGTTCACGCCACGCGGGCGATGAACGACTTGAGGTAGGCGGTCTCGGGGATGGCGGGGTGCACGGGGTGGTCCGGGCCCTGGTGCCCCTCTTCCAGCACCTGCAGCTCGCGGCCCAGGCGGCGGCTGGCGCGCAGCATGGCATCCTGCAGCCCCTCGCGCGGCATGTGGTACGAGCACGATGCGCTCACCAGGATGCCGTCCGGCTCCAGCAGCTCCATCGCCAGCTGGTTGGCGCGGCGGTACGCCTCCTCCCCCGCCTTCGCATCCTTCTTCCGCTTGATGAACGCCGGCGGATCCAGCACCACCACGCCGAAGCGCTCCCCGTCCGCCCCCAGCTTCATCATCGCGTCGAACGCGTCGGCACGGCGGGTGGCGACGCGGCCGGCCACGCCGTTCAGCTCCGCGCTGCGGGCGGCGAACTCCAGCGCGGGGGCGGAAGCGTCCACGCACACCACCTCACGCGCGCCCGCGGCCGCGGCCTGGATCCCCCATCCGCCCACGTAGCTGAACACGTCCAGCACCCGCCGGCCGCGGACGTACGCGGCCATCCGCGCGCGGTTCATCCGGTGGTCGTAGAACCACCCCGTCTTCTGCCCGGTGACCGGCGCCTCGAAGCGGACGCCGTTCTCCTCCACCTCCAGCACGTCGGGCACGTCGCCGTGGGGCTGGACGTAGCTTTCCAGCCCCTCCAGCGCGCGGCCGGAGGTGTCGTTGCGGAGAAGGATGCCGGTGGGGCCCAGCGTCTCCTGCAGCGCCTCGAGCACGTCGGCCACCACGCGCTCCATTCCGGCGGTGGTGATCTGCGCGACCAGGACGGAGCCGAAGCGGTCCACGATCAGCCCCGGCAGCGCGTCGCCCTCGCCGTAGACCAGGCGGTAGAAGGGGCGGTCGAACAGGGTCTCGCGAAGCGCCAGCGCCCGGGCGATCCGCCGGCGCAGCAGGTCGCCGTCCAGGGTGCGGTGGCGCTGGCGGCTCACCAGCCGCGCGGCGATCAGCGAGCGCGGGTTTACGTACGCCGTGCCCAGGGGCGCGCCGCGGGCGTCCTGCACCTCGGCCATGGCGCCGGGCTCGAAGGCGGTGAGCGGCGTGGCGGCCACGTCCACCTCGTTGCTGAACACCCACAGGTGCCCGGCACGCAGCCTGCGGTCTTCGTTCTTCCTCAAGCGGAGCGGTGGAAGGCTCATCGTGCGGTTTCCGGTGGCGGTGACTGGGCCGGCCAACATAGCCGCCCCGCCCCGCCCGCGCACGCGCCGACGACGGAATTCGCGCAGTTCGTCCTTCATCCTTTCCGGAAAGGCCCGTCCATGTCCCTCGGCGAAGCGCCCGCCACCCTTCCCGCACCCGCCGCCCAGGACGCGGACCGGGCGCGGCTGGTGCGCAGGCTGGAGCTTCTGTGCGGGCTGGCGGAAGAGACGGCGGGAGTGGTGGATGCGGACGAGGTGTGGCGCATTCTGCAGACGCGCGCCGCGGAGGTGCTGGACGCCGACGCCGTGGCCCTGCATGCCCCCACCCTTCCCCAGCCGCGCGCCTGGACGGCCGACGGCGGCGAGGACGAGCGGGCGGCGCTCATCGCGATCGCCGAGGAGGACGGCGACCAGCTGCGCCCGGTGGGGCTTCCCGGCGGCGGCGCGGGGCTGCTGATCCCCCTGCGCTACCGCGGCGAGACGCTGGGCGCGCTGGTGGCCGGCTGGCGCCACGGCGGCGCGGACGAGGAGACGCGGCGGCTGGCGCTGATGGTGGGCACCCAGGCGGCCGCCGTCCTCGCCAACCTGCGCACCTACGCGCAGCTCACGGACGCCGCCTTTCGCCGCGAGCGCTTTTTCAGCGCCATGAGCCACGACCTGCGCACGCCCATCACGGCCATCGTGGGCTACAGCGAGCTGCTGGCCGACGGCATCGTGGGCGACCTGAACGGCCAGCAGCTGGAGATGATCGAGCGCATCAGCCAGGTGAGCGGCCACCTGTCGCAGCTGGTGAACGACATCCTGGACCTGGCCAAGCTCGACGCGGGGCGGATGGAGTTCCACCGCGAGGACGTGCGGCTGGGTGACCTGGTGGACGAGGCGCTGGTGGCGGTGCAGCCGCAGGCCCGCAGCAAGAAGCTGGAGCTGCGGATGGACATCGACACCCAGCGCGAGGCCCTGCTGCGCGTGGACCCGCCGCGGGTGCGGCAAATCCTGGTGAACCTGCTTTCCAACGCGGTCAAGTTCACCGAGCACGGCGAGGTGGCCGTGGTGGCGGGGAGCGGCGACGGGCGCACCTGGCTGGAGGTGCGCGACACCGGCCCGGGCCTTCCCGCCGGGAGCGAAGAGGCCGTGTTCGAGGAGTTCCTGCAGATCGCCGCCGGCACCAAGAGCAAGCGCGAGCCGGGAAGCGGCCTGGGGCTGGCGATCTCGCGCCGGCTGGCCCGCGCCATGGGCGGCGACCTGGTGGCCCGCAACGGCCCCGGCAGCGGCGCCGCCTTTACCCTCGTGCTTCCCGGCCACCCCGGGTGAGCGCGGGTTCTCTCATCCCTTCGCAGGACGATCGCATGCTTTTCAGGATCCGCATCACCCTGGCTGCCGTGGCGGCCCTGATGGTGCTCGGCGCCTGCTCCGACCCCTCCGGTCCCGACCTGACGCCCGAAGGGGAGATCCACTTTGGCTACAGCGGCGACCTGTCGGGGC
>DASTVC010000581.1:0-8976 GCA_035759295.1 Longimicrobium sp.
TCGTTGCCGCCCCACACCCGCGCGGCGTTGTGAATCACCAGTTTCATAAAGGAGGAGACTTGACGGGAGGGAGGCGCTTGCCTGCGGACACGGACGATGGCGTCGATGAAGGTGCGTGCTGGTCGGGGATCATGAGCGGTAGCCAGAGGCTTTCGCATCATTCCTCCGCCCTCGAGATGAACCCGTCCGCGCAGGCGGACATTGCGTTTTCCCAGCCGCGAATTCATTCGCCGGGCGGGAGGAGCGCTCGGACCGTGTCGACCGAGGCGAGCCGGTGCCGCCGATGCCGGGATCGCGATGTGGACCTGCCGCGTCGCATCCACCGAAACGAAGAGGGGCAGCCACCCCGGGCGGCTGCCCCCCGAATCCTCAGCTGTTCCTGGCCGGCTCGGGGCAGTTGACCTCCGTGCAGCCGCGGGCCGACGGACACGCGTCCACGGCGGACGGGTCCTCACAGCCGGGCTTGTGCGTGCATCCGCGCGACGAGGGACAGTTCAGCGCGGCCGAGGGACAGTTGGTGCCCTCCGTGGGCCGGCACTCGGCGATCTCGCTGCAGCCGCGCGCCGACGGGCACGCATCCACCGCCGAGCAGTCCGTATCCTGCTGCCCCGTGGGCTTTCCCTGCCGGCCGTGCACCGTGCCGAACGGCAGCGGCCCGTCCTCGTCGGTGGCGAACGACTGCACCCGCAGCGCGTTCACGTCGAGCGTGAGCTTTCTCATCATCGTCTCCGATTGTGGCAGGGTGGATGAAAACGGCTGCCGCATGAAACAGCCGTGCCAGCGCGCCGTCCGCGCGGGCTATCCCAATATTCGGCCGAACCGCAGATCTGTCACGCACGCCGTGCGTTTACAGCGACGGACCGTTCCACGCGGGCTACGCAGGCTTCTAGGGGCAGATCTCGCCCGTATCCCGGGGGCAGGAGCTGCCTGTACATGCGTCGCCCGTATCCCGGGGGCAGGAACTGACTGTCCATTCGTCGCCCGCATCCCGGGGGCAGGAACTGCCCGTACATGCGTCGCCCGTATCCCGGGGGCAGGAGCTGCCTGTACATGCGTCGCCCGTATCCTGGGGGCAGTACTCGGCCGTATCGCATTCGGGCTTGACGAGCGAGCACGCCGTCGCGGCTCCCCCCGTGTAGCCCTGTCCTTGGGTTTCGCCCTGCTGCCGCCCGTGAATCGTGCCGAAGCGTGGGGCGCCATCGTCGTCCGTGGTGAACGACTGCACCAGCAGCGCGTTCAGGTCCAGCGTGAGCTTCTTCATGATCCCGCCTCCGTATTCAGGGCCACAGGTTTATGAAAACGGCTGCCTCCGTGGAGCAGCCTTGCCCACGCGCCATCCACGTGGACCATCCCAAATATTCGGCAGGACCGGCGATCTGTCACGCACTACATTCGTTCACCGGACGCGAAAAGGGGCAGCCACCTCGCGGCGGCTGCCCCTTCTCGACCGACTCAGGTCCTGCCGATCAGCAGGGGAACAGCGGCGTGCAGCCGCGGCCCGACGCGCAGGCGTCGACGGCGGAACAGTTGGTGTCGTTGATGTCCGTCGGCTTCTCGAAGCCGCGCACAGTCCCCACCTGCGCCGTGCGCTCCGCCGCCGTCTGGAACGACTGCACCTGCAGCGCGTCGATGTTCAGGTTGAGCTTCTTCATCTTTTTCTCTCCGGTCGAATCTTGGAGAACAGGCACTGACCGCCGCATCCACGACGGTCTGGTGCAGACAACATCGCGTCCGCAACCGTTCCTGTCACCCGCATCACTGTCCGGATTCGGCTGATATGCTCGAACTTAATTCGATATTAATCGTCTGCTGAAGACTGCCACGGTGAGGCGATGCAGGTGGGCACGTTCATGCGGTGTCGGTTCACAGATATGCGTCCAGACGCCCCCTGCCCCCGGGCGATTGAAATCGCGGCTGGGAAAACGCGATGTCCGCCTGCGCGGACCGTTCCTGCCACGGGCGAGTGAGTGTCTCGTGGCCACGATCTAGGAATGCACGAGCGGTTGAAGCCCCGTTCGGCGAACGCAAGCGAGCCGAGACGGGGCTTATCGCTTTCCCAGCAGCGGGTTTACCCGCTCATCCTCCGCGTTCGCCGCCCACCGTCACCCGTTCACTGAGTCGGGTTTTCGCGAGGAACCCGCCATTCTCGCCGCGGCGCCCGCCTTGGCGATTGAAATCGCGGCTGGGAAAACGCGATGTCCGCCTGCGCGGACCGTTCCTGCCACGGGCGAGTGAGTGCCTCGTGGCTGAGAATCATGATTTCGGGAGCGGCTGAAGCCCCGTTCGGCGAGCGCAAGCGAGCCGAGACGGGGCTTATGGCCGTTCTAGCCGCGGGCTTTAGCCCGTGGATCCCGGGGGTCCCGTGGGTCCGTGCGGGTCGGACGATGCCCCGCCCTACAGCAGCGCCACCGGGTCACGGTCGATGGCGATGCGCAGGTCCGCCTTGCCGCCACCGCCCACGCTGTATTTCTCGAAGAAGTAGCGCGCCACCTTCCCCAGCGTCTTCGCGCTGGGCGAGCGCAGGATGAAGTGCCAGCGCCAGCGGCCGCGGATGCGGTCGATGGGGCACGGCGCGGGGCCCACCAGCGCCACGTCGCGCACCTTTCGCGCGGCCAGCAGCCCGCTCACCCAGTCGGCGGCGGCCACGGCGGCCTCCTGCGTGGCCTCTTCCTCCGTCCCGCTCACCACCACGTTCACCAGGCGCGAGAACGGCGGATACGCGGGCTCGCGGCGCGTCTCGATCTCCCGCTCCGCGAACCCCACGAAGTCGTGCTCCATGGCCGCCGCGACGGCGTAGTGGTTGGGGATCGCCGTCTGGATGAACACCTCGCCGCCCTTGGGCCCGCGCCCCGCGCGCCCGGCCACCTGCGTCAGCAGCTGAAAGGTGCGCTCCGTGGCGCGGAAGTCGGGCAGGTTGATCCCCGTATCGGCGTTGATCACCCCCACCAGCGTCACGTTGGGGAAATCCAGCCCCTTGGCGATCATCTGCGTGCCCAGCAGGATGTCGACCTCGCCGCGCTCCACCTTGCCCAGGATGGTGTGGTGCGCCCACTTGCCGGCCGTGGTATCCACGTCCATCCGCGCGATGCGGGCGGAGGGGAACGCCTCCTCCACCGCGCGCTCCACCTGCTCCGTCCCCACGCCCTTGAAGCTCAGGTCGTCCGATCCGCACGCCGAGCAGATCCTGGGCGCCGCCTCCTCGTGCAGGCAGTAGTGGCAGGTGAGGCGCGCGCGGCGGCGGTGGAAGGTGAGCGAGACGTTGCACTGCGGGCAGTGCCACACCTGCCCGCACTCGCGGCACTGCACGAACGTCGCGTAGCCGCGGCGGTTCAGGAGGAGGATGGTCTGCTCGGCGCGCTTGATCCGCTCGCGTACCGCGTCCACCAGCACGTCGCTCAGGATGACGGGCGCCGGCTCCACCAGCGGCCCCGTCGAGTTCTTCACCCGCTTCCGCTCCGCGCGCAGGTCGACGACCTTGATCGGGGGCATCGGCTGGCCGCCCACGCGGTCGGGCAGCTCCAGCAGCGCGTACTTGCCGCTCTTCGCGTTCACCCAGCTCTCCAGCGACGGCGTCGCGGAGCCCAGGAGGCACACCGCGCCCTCGATGGTCGCGCGGACGACGGCGACTTCGCGGGCGTGGTAGCGCGGCGCTTCGGCCTGCTTGTACGACCCCTCGTGTTCCTCGTCCACGATCACCGCGCCCAGGTTGGCCAGAGGGGCGAAGATGGCCGAGCGCGCGCCTACGACGATCTGCTTTTCCCCCGCGCGCAGCGACCGCCACTCGTCGTACCGCTCGCCCTCGCTGAGCGCGGAGTGCAGCACCGCCACCCGGTCGCCGAAGACGGCCTTGAAGCGCCCCACCGTCTGCGGCGTAAGCGCGATCTCGGGGACCAGGACGATGGCCGTCTTTCCCTGCCGGTCGACCACCTCGCGCAGCAGCTCGATGTAGACCAGCGTCTTCCCCGACCCCGTCACGCCACGGAGGAGAAAGGTCCCCGGCTGCCGCGTCCGGCTCGCCTTCACCAGCTCGCGGATCACGCCGGCCTGCGCGTCCGTGGGATGCAGCCGCGGCGCCTCGGCGACGGCCATCTCCGCGTACGGATCGCGCGAGACGACCTCGTCCTCCGAGGCGACGAAACCCTTCTTGATCAGCTGGCGGAAGATGTCCGGCGCGAAGCCGAGCCCGGCCGTCAGGTGCGCCGCCTCCGCGCGTCCGCCCAGCGACTCCAGTGTCTCGTACGCCTCGCGCTGCCGCTTGGCGCGTCCGAACGCCTCCTCGCGCGCCAGCAGCGTCGGCAGCTCCTGGACGATGCGGAATACACGGCGCGTCTTGACCGCGTGCTCGATGCGCGGCCCCTCCGTCTCCACGCGCACGAAGCCGCGCTCCTCCATCCGCCGGATGACGGGCCACCAGCCGTGGTCGCCCAGCTCGCGGCGCAGGCGCAGGACGGCCTGGGGCCCCTGCGTATCCGCCAGCCACGCCATCAGCTTCATCTCCAGCGGCGACAGCTCGTCGTCGCCCGCCGGCTCGCGCACCAGGGCAACGTAGTCGGTGGATGAATCCGTGAGGCCGGCCGGGAGCGCCGTCCGCAGCACCTGCCCCAGCGGCGCCAGGTAATAGTCCGCGATCCAGCGGCTGAGCTTGAGGATGATGGGGGTGACGCTGGGGTGCGCGTCCAGCACGGCCGTAATGGGCTTGATGCGGTCGGGCTTCTCCGGCGTCTCGGCGATGCGGTCGATCCAGCCGATCTTCTCCTTGTTGGCGAACGGCACCAGCACGCGCGCGCCCGGCCGCGCGGCGGCGCGCAGCTCGGGCGGAACGGCGTACGTGAACGTACGCGGCATGGGCAGGGGAAGCGCGACCTGGACGAACAACTGCAGGGAATAGGGAACAGGGAACAGGGAATAGCGGGCGATGCGATCGCGCGCGTCGGGGCGACAATCTGTACACCGGGGGTTCCCGCCGCGAGGGGATGAGCGCAGGTGAGCGGAGGGATGAGCGGGGGATGAGCGGGTAAACCCGCTGCTGGAACAGCGACAAGCCCCGTCCCGGCTCGCTTGCGCTCGCCGAAACGGGGCTTCAACTGCAAGGGGCCTCACCCCCCGGCCCCTCTCCCGCAAACTGCGCGGGAGAGGGGAGAACCACGCCCGAAGGCACGGAGTGCCCACGCCCAGGACTGTCATTTCGAAGGAGGCGCCGCATGGGCCCGTCCCTTCGTCGAATACTCTGGCGCCGAGTGAGAAATCTACCGTCCGCGTGCTGGTGATGTGCCGGCGACCACCACCCTCGCGGCTACAGTCCGCGCAGGCGGACTTTGCGCCTTTCCAGCGGCGAATTCATTCGCTCCTGGGGTGGACGCGCCCAGCCACCAGCAGAATCCTTGCTGCTACGTCCCTGATACGCCTAAATTAAAAAAGAGCGGTTTCATTGCCCCCTCCTTCCCCCAGGAGACAGATTCCATGCGTATGTTTACCCCTCGCCGACATCCAAAAGTCGGCAGAATCGCGGCGGTCGCCCTGATCGCGTCGATTACGCCGTACCTGTCGCCGGCGGCTCCCCTCGCCGCGCAGAACTCGCACGCGGAAGGGCCGCCGCCCCCGGATGCGCGCGAGCTGACCCCGGATCCCGCGATCTACGGCCGGTGGCAGACGGTGATCCCGGAAGAAGGCGGCGCCGCCATCGAACGGGTGCTGGGGATGCAGACGGTGCATGCGGTGCTGCTGCCCTCGGGGAAGGTGCTGTGGGCCAGCGGCAGCAGCTGGCGCAACCACGCGCCCATCGAGCACTACCCCAACGTCCGCAATCCGGCCCCCGGCACGGGCGTCTTCAACCGCAACGGCAACCCGTTCGCGATGGACAGCCTGGAGAAGTACTACCAGCTGGTGAACAACGTCGCGGTGTACGATCCCGACCGGAACACCTTCTACCGCATCCCGCACCCGGTCCCCGTCGCGGACCCGGACAGCGCGGGGCAGTTCGCCCCCAGCGACCTGTTCTGCACCGGGCACCTGCACCTTCCCGACGGCAACGTCCTCTTTACCGGCGGCACGCAGTACTACTATCCCTACCGCACCGGCAACCGGTCCACGTACATCTTCGACTGGAAAAAGGAGCTGGGCATCGACTGGCAGCGCTTTGACTGGCGGCGGATGCCCGACGAGCAGCACGATCCCTGGATCTTTTCGGGGTTCATGAAGCGCGGACGCTGGTACGCCAGCATCGTTCCGCTGCTGGACGGGCGGATGGCGGTGTTCAGCGGCTTTGTGGGCTTTCAGAACCGGTACCCGGAGATGTACGAGTTCGAGATCAACCACACCGTCGACTTCTTCAACCCCGCCGGGTTCGACCGGCGCAACCCGGACGCGGCGTGGCGCAACGTCGACGTGCGCGACACGCCCAACAGCCCGTTCGCCACGGTCATCAACCCGGACTTCGTTCCCGACGACAACGTGCAGTGCGACGAGCGGTGCATCCGGGCCAACCAGCGCGACGCGTTCAAGCTGTATCCCGAGAACTACCTCATGCCCGACGGCCGCATCTACCTCACGCGCGAAGGCGACTGGGTAAGCCTGCGCACGGAGAGCACGGCGTTCATGCGGCGCACCACGCACACCTACTGGGCCACCCTGGGCGGCACCCCCAACGCGCCCACGGTGTCGTTCCAGCGCGGGCCGGAGCGGCCCGACACCATCACCTCGTACGGCACCACCTACCTGGACCCCAACACGGGAAACATCACGCTCCTGGGCGGCCAGCCCACCTCTCCGGGCACGCTGCTGCCGATGAACGTGACGGTGGATGACAACATCATGCCGCCCACGCACTTTGCGGGCGGGCGCGGCAGCCGCAAGCGCCAGGAGTTCATCACTTCCCCCAACGAGCCCTTCGGCGGCCACTGGACGCTGGAAGAGAACTTCCTGGGCAACGAGCCGCAGGACGACCGCACCATGCACTACGCCATCATCCTGCCCAACCGGCAGGTGCTGGTGATCAACGGCGGCAACTACGACTTCTACGGCCCGGTGTTCTATCCGCTGCTGCTTACGCCGCGGTTCGACGGCGGGCGCTTCATCGGGTACCACCGGCAGCGGATGGTGGACGGGGTGGAGCCGCGGCTGTACCACAACAACGCGCTCCTGCTTCCCGACGGGCGCATCCTGATCTCCGGCGGCAACTCGGCGCGTGCCACGGTGCGCAGCGACGCCGATCCGGGCCATGCGCACGCGAGCACCGGGCAGCCCAAGCCGGACCTGGGCCTGGTGGACGTGGACATGTACTTCTTTGGCGACGGGCCCATGGCCCGCGGGCAGAAGGGGCAGCTCACCACGCCCACGGAAGACTGGGTGGCCGAGATCTACAGCCCGCCGTATCTGTTCATCGATCCGGACCGCCGCGCGGCCGTGACCTCGATCGCCCCCGTCACGCCTCCCACGAGCTACCAGCCGGAGGCGGTGATCGGCGGCAAGACGTTCAACCTGCTGCACAGCAACGCCGACTACCGGGTGCAGCTGACGGGGCTTCCCGCGTCGTGCCCCGCGGGCCGGCAGGGGACGGTGGTGCTGGAGAAGCTCTCGTCGGCCACGCACGGCTGGCAGAACGGACAGCAGTTCTACGACCTGCGGATCACGTCGTCCGACGCGAACGGCCTGGTGTTCCGCACGCCCGACGCGCGCGCGGCCAACCTGCCGCCCGCGTACTACATGCTCTTCTACGTGGACTGCCGCGGCAAGCCGGCGGTCGCCCGCATGGTCCGCTTCGACGACCAGGCCACGGAGCCCTGAGGTAGGGATGGATGAAGACGAAGCGCGCCGGTCCCGATGGGCCGGCGCGCTTCGTTGATGGACCCTCACCCGGCTCGTTCCTCGCCTGCCCTCTCCCGCAAACAGCGCCGGAGAGGGCGACCCGAGCCGACACTCCGGACTGTCATTCGAAGGAGGCGCCGCGCGGAACCGTCCTGCACCTCGTCCTCCGGCGCCGACTGAGAAATCTACCGTCGGCCTGCTCGTGATCGGCTCCACGCGGTGAACTCGCGGCTACAGTCCGCGCAGGTGGACTTTGCGCCCTTCCAGCGGCGACTTCATTCGCTCCTGGAAGCGGACGCGCCGGGATCGTGACCGGCGAACCGAACCGTCTCGGCCGGCGTCAACGTCGCCCCGCCCCGCTCTCCCGGAAGCCCCGACGCCCAGCGCAGAAAGGTCTCCAGCGTCTCGTTGCCGGGGAGCGGAAAGCGCGGACGGAAGCGCATCCCCTGCATCACCCCCACGTCTTTTTCGATGAAGCGGGTGAAGAGAAAGCGCGCCACCGCCAGCCGCATCCGGTCCACCCCCGGCACGCCGCCGCGGCGCGAGGTGAAGACGGGCGTCACCTCCACTTCGTCGCCCACGGGGATCATGGCCAGCAGCAGGGCGCTGCGGGTGCGGCCCAGGTCGCTTTCCACGGTGACGGTGGTGCCGCCCCAGCAGCTGATGGCCACGCGGATGTGATCGCCCGACAGCCGCTTCATGATACGGTCGGCCAGCCCCGTTCCCGTCACGCGCGACAGGTAGTGCATCCGCATGCGGTGCGGCGCGGGGAAGTCGACCTCGGGCCGCTCCCGCAGCGCGCGGCCGTGCACCGTGCTCAGGTGCTGCTCGTCGAAGCCGTTGGCGGCGGGCGCGTACCACGGGCAGCGCAGCCGCACCGCGCGGCCGTGCGCCGTCAGCAGCTCATCGTCCGCGAAGGTCTCGAAGCCGGGGAGTGGGCCCGGCACGCCGCCGCCCATCCACACCCAGATCCCCCCCAGCCGCTCCGCCACCGGATACCCCGGCTGCCGCGCGGACGGCGGAGGACGTCCACCGCCCGGGATGCCGGCGCAGGCGCCATCGACGGCCCACTCCCAGTGGTGCAGCGGGCATTGCAGCCGCTCGCCCACCACGCAGCCGCCCCCCAGGTGCGCGCCCATATGCCAGCAGTGCGCCGCCAGCGCGCCCACGGCC
>DASTVC010000582.1:0-3554 GCA_035759295.1 Longimicrobium sp.
CGGTCGGCCCGTACAGGACCACGGTCCTGGCGTCGGGGAAGACCTCGCGCATGTCCTCCGGGAGGCCGGGCGGCACCGTGTCCCCACCCACCAGCAGGAGCCGCAGCGAGGGAAGCATCCGCCCGCCCCGCACCACCTCCACGACCTGGCGCATCAGCGCGGGAACGGCGTGCAGCACCGTCACGTCCGTCAGGGCGCCGACCAGCTCCTCGGGGTCCCGTACGAGCGCCGGCGGGACGACGCGCACTCCGGCGCCCGCGAGGAGCGGCGTGACCAGCTCCAGCAGCGAGATGTCGAACGAGGTCGAAGCGAGCGCCGCCACCACGTCACCGGGGGCGAAGCGGAGAGTTTCGAGGCTGGCGAGCAGGGTGTGGGTGAGCTGCGCGTGCTCGACCATCACCGCCTTGGGCGTGCCCGTGGACCCCGACGTGTAGATCAGGTAAGCGAGGTCGCCGGGACCACCCCCACCGCGGGGCTCCAGCTCTCCGCCGGGGAGGTCGCCCTCCGCGGAGGGGTCGAGCAGGAGAATCTCCGACTCGCGCTCCAGGAGCGCCCCGGCCAGCGGGAGGTCGGAGACGACGAGCCTGGCCCCGGAATCGTGGAGGAAGAAGGCAAGGCGCTCCACCGGGTGGCTGGGGTCCAGCGGAAGGTAGACGCCGCCCGCCTTCCAGATCGCCAGCAGTGCGACCACGGCCTGCGGGCCGCGCTCCAGGCAGACGGCGACCGCCGTCCCGGTCTCCACGCCGCGGCCGCGCAGCCGCCGCGCGAGGCGCTCGGCGCCCGTGTCGAGCTCGGCGTAGGTGAGCGACTCCCCCCCGAACAGGAGGGCGGGCGCATTCGGCGTGCGGGCGGCCTGCTCCGCGAAGAGCAGGTGCACCGGGACGCCGCCCACATCCTCGCGGGCGGGACCGCTCCCGTACGCCACGAGCGTCCGCGCCTCCTCCGGGGGCAGGATCGCCAGGCGCGACAGGCGCTCCTCGGGCGAGGCGGCGGCCGCGGCGAGAACGGACCCGTACTGCGCCGCGAAGCGCTCCATGGTGGCGGCGTCGAAAAGGTCGGTCCGGAAGCGCAGGCTGCCGAGCAGCTCCTCGCCCACCGCGTGGAGGTCCATCTCCAGGTCGAAGCGCACCGTGCGGATCTCGCCCCCGAACGACTCCGAACGGATGCCGGCCATGCCGGACCCCTGGCCGGCGTCCACGTTCTGGAGCTGGAACATCACCTGGAAGAGCGGCGTGTGCGACAGGCCCCGCTCCGGAGCGACCTCCTCCACCAGGCGTTCGAAGGGCAGCTCCTGATGGGCGTACGCCCCCAGCGCCGTCTCGCGCACGCGGCGCACGAGCTCCCGGAACGACGGGTCGCCGGAAAGATCGATGTGCAGCGCGAGCGTGTTGACGAAGAAGCCGATCAGCCCCTCCGTCCCCACCTGCGTGCGTCCCGCGGTCGGCGACCCGACGACCAGGTCCTCCTGCCCCGACCAGCGCGAGAGCAGCAGGTCCAGGGCGGCGTGCGTCATCATGTAGAGCGTGGCACCCTCGCGCCGGGCGAGAGAGCGGAGCCCGCCGGTGACGTCCGCGGGAAGGCGGAACATGAGTGAAGCGCCGCGCGAGCTCGCCACCGCGGGGCGCGGGCGGTCCGTCGGAAGCTCCAGCGCGGGGGGCGCGCCGCCCAACTGCTCCCGCCACCAGTCGAGGTGGCGGCGGAGCACCTCGCCCTGAAGCCAGCCGCGCTGCCACACCGCGAAGTCCGCGTACTGCACCGGCAGCGGCGGCAGCGGCGATGCGGCTGCACCGGAGGGCCGCGAGAACGATTCGTAGAGGGTGAACAGCTCGCGGAAGAGCACGCCCATGCTCCAGCCGTCGCTGACGATGTGGTGCATGGCGAGCAGCAGCACGTGCTCGTCGTCCGCGAGGCGCACGAGCATGGCGCGGAGCAACGGACCGCGCTCCAGGTCGAAGGGGCGCTCCGCCTCCTCGCGCACCAGGCGGCGCGCCTCGTCCTCGCGGGCCTGCGGCGCAAGCCCGGCGAGGTCCAGCACCGGCAGGCGCGCGGGCGCGGCCGGGTGGACGACCTGCACGGCGCCCTGCTCCACCGGGCGGAACGTGGTGCGCAGCGATTCGTGGCGGCGCGCCAGCTCGCCCAGCGCCCGCTCCAGGGCGGCGGCGTCGAGGCTCCCGCGCAGCCGGCCCGACTGGTGCATGTTGTAGCCGGCGTCCTCCGGCTCCATCTGGTGCAGGAACCAGAGCCGCTCCTGCGCGAAGGACAGCGGCAGCGGCGCCTCGCGGGAGACGGGGACGAGCGGCGGGAGGGCGGCACCCTCGCCCGCGCGGCGCATCTCCTCCACGCGCACCGCCAGCGCCGACACCGTGGGACCCTCGAAGAGCGCCCGGAGCGGCATCTCCACGCCGAATACCTCGCGGATGCGCGAGACCACCCGCGTGGCCAGCAGCGAGTGCCCGCCCAGCTCGAAGAAGCTCTCCTCCACCCCTACCCGCTCCAGGCGCAGCACCTCCGCCCAGATCCCCGCCAGCACCTCCTCCACGGGGGTGCGCGGCGCCACGTACGTCTCCGCCGACGCGAACTCCGGTGCCGGCAATGCCTTGCGGTCCACCTTGCCGTTCGGCGTCAGCGGGAGCGTGTCCAGCGACACGAACGCGGACGGGACCATGTACTCCGGCAGGCTCTGGCGCAGGCGGTCGCGCAGCGCCTCGGCCTCCGCTTCGCCCACCACGTACGCCACCAGCCGCCGGTCGCCGGTCGCATCCTCGCGCACGACGACGGTGCAGTCCGCGACGCCGGGCACCTGGCGCAGCGCGGCCTCGATCTCACCCGGCTCGATGCGGAAGCCGCGCACCTTCACCTGCTCGTCCACCCGCCCCAGGTACTCCAGCTCGCTCCGGGCCGACCACCGCACCCGGTCACCCGTGCGGTACAGCCGCTCTCCCGCGGCGCTGAAGGGATCGGGAACGAAGCGCTCCGCCGTCAGTCCCGGCCGGCCCAGGTAGCCGCGGGCGACGCCCACGCCGCCCACGTACAGCTCGCCGGGAACTCCGACGGGCGCCGGCCCACCGGCCGCGTCCACCACGTACACCCGCACGTTCTCCAGCGGGCGGCCGATCGCCGGGGCGCGCCCATCCGCCTGGCAAGCAGCGGCAGTCGCGCAGACCGTGACTTCCGTGGGCCCGTAGGCATTCACGAAGGCGCGGCCCTCGCTCCACCGCTCCACCGTGGCGGCGTCCACCGCCTCGCCCGCGCTCACTACCGTGCGCAGCTCCGGCAGGTCGTCCGACGGAAGGATGGACAGCACCGACGGCGGCAGGGTGGCTACGGTGACCCGCCCGTGCCGCAGCGTCTCCAGCAGTCCCTCACCCGGAAGAAGCGCCTCGCGCGAGGCCATCACCAGCGTGGCCCCGGCCAGCAGCGCGTCGACCACCTCCGCCACCGCCGCGTCGAAGGAGAACGAGGCGAACTGCAGGACACGGCTGCTGGCGTCGATGCCGAAGCGCCGGGCCTGCGCGTACGCCAGGTTGGGGACGCCCCGGTGCGGCACCATCACC
>DASTVC010000583.1:0-3666 GCA_035759295.1 Longimicrobium sp.
GGTGCGTGCAGCAATGAATTCCCGTTGATTCCGTATGGCTACCAAACTAGACAAGCCGATCAAGCGGGAGTTGGAGATCGACGGCACGATGTACATGGTCACCGTCTCGCCCGACGGGGTGAAGGTGGTGGAGAAGGGAAAGCGGAAGGGCCAAGAGCTATTATGGTCCGCGTTGGTCAGTGGCGATGCAGCGCTCGCGGCGGGATTGCAGGCTTCGCTGGAGGCGCTCCCAACACGGAAGTAGAGGGGAAAGACCGGGATGGACTCGGCAGATCAAACGCCCTGGCAGCCGTTCTCGGCTGCCAGGGCATTTCTGTTGGATCCAGGGCGCAGCTACATCTGGCCGGTGGTGCCGCCGGCCTGCTGGGCGGGGATGGCGCCGCAGACGACGGGGGCGCCCGCGTCGGCGCCGGAGCCAGCGTGGTAGGCCACGATGTGTTGGCCGTTCATCACCGTGGCCAGCGGCACGTCGATGGTGCTGCTGGAGCTGCCGGTGCCGTTCGCCAGCGTAACGTCCTGCAGCGGCACGACCACCGGGCCGGGGGCGTCGCAGGTGCCGGTGTGGATGTGGCCACTGTGCGTGGTGTTGCCCTGCGCGGTCAGGTTCACCATCACCATCGTCTGCTGGCCCTGCTCCATGAACTGGGCCTGCCCGGTGACGCCCGAGCCGCCCACCGCGTTCATCATCACCGCGCCGCCCATGGCCTGCGTGCCTCCCATCCCCGTGTCGGCGGACATGGGAGCGGGCGCGGCCATGGTGCCGCTGTCCACGGCCACCGTGGTCTCCGCGGTGCCTTCGGCGGCGTCATCGTCACCACCGCCACAGGCGGCGAGGGCGAAGGGAAGCGCGGCCAGCGCCCAGAATTGAGTCGGTCTCATACGGTTTTCCTGGTGTGCGATGGGTGAAATGTGCCCCGCACGCCAGATGGCATGGAGCACGCGTCGGGGGATGTGCAATGTTTGTGCAAGGTTGTCGGAAGGCCTCGCTCGCCGCCTCCGATCAGCTGTCGCCGTAGACCGGCACCGCCGCGCCGCTCACCGTTCCCGAGGCACCCGACGCCAGGAACACGATCACCCGAGCGATCTCGGCGGGCGGGGTCCACGTGTCGTACTTCGCGTCCGGCATGGCGGCGCGGTTGGCGCGGGTGTCGATGGTGCCGGGGAGCACGGCGTTGGCGCGTACGCGGCCCCGGTAATCCTCGGCGATAGCTTCGGTGAGCGTGAGGAGCGCGGCCTTGGAGACGGCGTAGGCGGCGTGCCCCTTTCGCCCCTTGAGCGCCGCGCGCGATGAGACGAAGACGAGCGATCCGCCCTCCGCCAGCCGCGGGATGGCGGCGCGGGCGATCAGAAAGGCGCTGCGGAGGTTGATGGACATCATCCGATCCCACTCCTCCACCGCCGTCTCGTGCAGCGGCGCGCCGCCCGCATATCCGCCGACGGTGTGCACCACCGCGTCCAGCCGCCCGCCCCACGCCACCGTGCGTGCGATGGCATCCGCCGCCCCCGGCTCCGTCGCGAGGTCCGCGGCGAACCACGTCAGGCGGTCCGCGTGGCGCGTGGCGAGCGCGGAAAGCGTTTCGGAGGTGCCGGAGGAGTGCGTGGGGACGGCGACGCGCCAGCCATCCTCCAGGAACGCTTCGGTGACGGCGCTTCCCAGCCCGCCAGACCCGCCGGTGACCAGCACGACGCGCTCCATGGATTCCTCAGGGTTTGGGTGGATGTGGGGGCCCCGGCCCACCACGGGCTAAAGCCCGCGGCTGGAACGGCCACAAGCCCCGCCCTGGGCTCGCGGAGCTCGCCCGGCGGGGCTTCACCTGCTCGTGCCGTCGTGGCTGCCGCGCCTGGGCATTTGTGCGCGCACAACGGGTTCTACGATGCGCGATCCGCGTCTTCCTCGCGCGGCCGCTCCGCCGGCGCGCGGCCCGTTTTACGGACGATATCCGCTAAGCGCGCAGCCAGCTCCGGCGTGAGCTCTCCTTCGCGGAGGCGCCAGGCCCAGTTGCCTTCGGGGACGCCGGGCGTGTTCATCCGCGCCTGGCCACCGAGGCCGAGGACGTCCTGCAAGGGTACGATGGCCCAGCCGGCGGCGGATTGCAGCACCGTCTCGATCAGCCGCCAATGCATCTCGCTTCCGCCCCCGCCGGTGAGCTGATCGACGGCGTGGCGCTCGGGGCCGCCGGCGTCGGCGTACCAGCCCAGGATGGTGTCGTTGTCGTGCGTGCCGGTGTAGGCGACGGCGTTGTGCACGTAGTTGCGCGGCAGGTGCGGGTTCTCCGGATCGT
Source organism: Longimicrobium sp. (assembly GCA_035759295.1). Lineage (GTDB taxonomy): Bacteria > Gemmatimonadota > Gemmatimonadetes > Longimicrobiales > Longimicrobiaceae > Longimicrobium. The sequence goes on from DASTVC010000583.1 coordinate 2,283, forward strand.
CGCCGCCGAACGCGAACTGCAGCACGCGCATGCCGGGAAGGTCCAGATCGTCCCGCAGCGCCTCCACCTCTTCCGTAATGATCCCCAGGTCCTCGGCGATCAGCGGAAGGCCGCCCAGCTCGCGGCGCACTGCGTCGAACAGGGCGCGGCCGGGGCCGGGCATCCACCGGCCGTGCATGGCCGTCTCTTCGTGCGCGGGGACCTCCCAGTAGCTCTCGAAGCCGCGAAAGTGGTCCACGCGCACCACGTCCACCATCCGCAGCGTGCGGCGGAATCGCTCGATCCACCAGCGGTAGCCCGTCTGCTCCAGCACGTCCCAGCGGTACAGCGGGTTCCCCCAGCGCTGGCCGGTAGCGCTGAAGTAGTCCGGCGGCACGCCCGAGACCACCGTGGGCCGCAGGTCCCCATCCAGATCGAACAGGTGCGGATTGGCCCACACGTCGGCGCTGTCGTAGGCGACGAAGATGGGGACGTCACCCACGATGCGGATGCCGTGTACGTGCGCGTGGCGGCGCACGCTGGACCACTGCAGCTCGAACAGGTACTGCGCGTAGGCGTGGTGGTTGAGCTCTTCCGCCAGCTCGTGCCGCGCGATGTTCAGCGCGGCCGGATCGCGGCGGCGAAGCTCCTCGGGCCAGTCGGCCCAGCAGCGGCCGCCGTGCTCGTCGCGAAGGGCGCGGAAGAGGGCGTAGTCCTCCAGCCAGCCCTGCTCCGCCTTCCAGTACGCCACGAAGTCGGCGTGCAGCTCCTCGTCCTCATCCAGCAGCGCGTACGCGGCGCGGACGACGCGCTCCTTCCACCGCATCACCGCCGGAAAGTCCAGCGCCTCGTAGTCCAGGTCCGGCGCGATGGCGTCCTCGGCCGGCAGCAGGCCGTGCAGGTGCAACTCCGCGGGGCTGATGAGGAGCGGATTTCCCGCAAAGGCGCTGAGCGCGTTGTACGGCGATCCGCCCTCGTTCACCGCGACGAGCGGAAGCGTCTGCCACAGCTGCTGCCCCGCGGCCGCCAGCCAGTCGACGAAGCGGAACGCCTGATCGCCCAGGTCGCCCACGCCGGGGCCGGGGAGGGAGGTGGGATGCAGAAGGATGCCGCTGGCCCGCGCGCCGATCACGCGCGACTCAGACATCCGCCGCGTCCTCCATCCGCGGAAGCAGGTACACGACCTCCGCGCGGTCCAGCGTCAGCGACGCCGGCACCGGCTCGCCCTCCTGCGCCGCATCGTCGCGGCAGACGCGGAAAAGGCGGTATCCGTCCGCATCATCCACGAAGCGGGTGAAATCCATCTCCCGCGGCTCATCCCACACCTTGTTGATGACGACCCACCCGCGCGCACGGCCGTCGTACGTCATGCGCTCCAGCACCAGCGTGTCGCCGTGGACGCCAA
>DASTVC010000584.1:0-4061 GCA_035759295.1 Longimicrobium sp.
CAGCGCTTCCTGCACCGCGTCCTCCGCCGCGTCGAAGTCGCCGTGCCGCCGCGTCACCGCGCCGAGCACCTGCGGCGCAAGCTCGCGCAGCAGGTGCCCGACGGTGGAATCCATGCTCCGCGCCATCACGCCTCGGGCGGGCCGCTCATCACCTGGCGCACCTCGATCGGCATGTTCAGCGGGGCGCCGCCGGGTCCCGGCGCGGCCGACGCCTTCGCGGCGAGCTCGCAGGCGCGCTCCGGGCTGTCGACGTCCACGATCCAGAAGCCGGCGAGGAACTCCTTGGCCTCGGCAAAGGGCCCGTCGGTCACCGGCGCGCCGTCCTTCCCCGCGCGCACCAGCTTCGCCTGCCCGGGAGGGGTCAATCCCAGGACGTCCACCCACTCGCCGCGCTCCACCCCCGGGCACCCGCCGCGCGTCGCCGCGACGCGGGTGCCCGGCGTGGAAGCCACCCCGCTCCCCCTGCGCCCGTGAGCGCATCCCCCGACGCTGCGGTTGCCCGCCTGCTGCGCGACCTGGCGCCGCAGGTGCTGGGCGCGGTGGCGCGCAGGCACGGCGACTTCGACGCGGCGGAGGACGCGGTGCAGGAAGCGCTGGTGGCGGCGGCCCTGCAGTGGCCCGCGCAGGGCATCCCCCAGAACCCGCGCGGCTGGCTGTACCACGTGGCGCTGCGCCGCATTACCGACCACCTGCGCAGCGAGATGGCGCGCCGCCGCCGCGAGGACGCCGTGGCCACCCAGGTGTGGGCCGAGTGGGCGTTCGTGCCGCCGCCTGAGGTGGAGATCGGGGTGGATGGGGACGATACGCTGATGCTGCTGTTCATGTGCTGCCATCCCGCGCTCACCCCGGCCTCGGCCATCGCGCTCACGCTGCGCGCGGTGGGCGGCCTGACCACGGCCGAGATCGCCAGCGCCTTCCTGGTTCCCGAGGCCACGATGGCGCAGCGGATCAGCCGCGCCAAGGCGAGCATCAAGTCATCGAAGGTGCCCTTCAGCATGCCGGACGGCGCGGAGCGGGCCACGCGGCTGCGCGCCGTGCTGCACGTGCTGTATCTGGTCTTCAACGAGGGATACGCCAGCAGCAGCGGCCCGCACCTGCAGCGCACCGACCTTTCGAACGAGGCCATCCGCCTCGCGCGCACCCTTCACGACCTGCTCCCGGACGATGGCGAGGTGGCCGGCCTGCTGGCGCTGATGCTGCTGACCGACGCCCGCCGCGCCGCGCGCACGGGCCCGGCGGGCGAGCTGATCCCGCTGGACGAGCAGGACCGCGCGCTGTGGGATCCGGCGCTGATCGCGGAGGGAGTCGCGCTGGTCTCCGGCGCCCTGCGCCGCGGCTCCGTGGGCGCCTACCAGCTGCAGGCCGCCATCGCCGCCGTCCACGACGAGGCCGCCCGCGCGGAAGACACCGACTGGCCACAGATCCTGGCGCTCTATCGCGTGCTGGAGCGGATGTCGGACAACCCCATGGTGTCACTGAACCGCGCGATCGCCGCCGCGATGGTGGAGGGGCCGCAAGCGGGGCTGGAGCAGGTGGATGCGCTCGCGGCCGATCCGAGGCTTGCGGGGCACTACCGGCTGGACGCCGTCCGCGCGCACCTGCACGAGCGGCTGGGCGATGCCGGGCGCGCCATCGCCCACTACCGCGCCGCGGCGGAGCGGACGGCCAGCATCCCCGAGCGCGACTACCTGACCCTCAAGGCCGCGCGCCTAGCCGCCACCGCGCGGGCGACGGACGAGTAGACGACGGCTTCCTCCGGAGAGTCGCCCCTGGTTTGGTCCATCCTCGGGATCTGTCATTTCGAAGGAGCGCCGCGCAAAACCATCCCTGAGACAAGACCCGGCGCGCGACTGAGAAATCTATCGTCGGATGCTCGTGGCCTGTCGGACCGCCGGGTACCTGCGGCGTCCGCAACCCGGCTCTGTCGTACTGCGGGAAGGCCGCAGGATCAGCGCGGGCTGCCGCATCCACCCTCCAGGTAGCCGGCAGCAGATTCCTCGGCCCTGCAACCGTCGCGCGAGAGGCGGCTCCTGTTGGCCGGGCCTCGGAATGACGCATCCATTCATCACCGGCACTGGCAGCGTTGACATCCGGCGCGCGATGCCCGCTCAGGGCGCCAGCGACTGCAGCCAGCGGATCACCACGTCCTGCAGCGCGATGCGGTGGTCGGACCAGCCGTGGTCGGTGGCCACGTGCACCAGCGTCGCGCGCGTGCTGCCCTGCGCGCGCACCAGGCTCACCAGCCCCTCGGCGGCGGGCGCCAGGCCGTCGTCGGAGGTGAGCGCCAGCAGCGGCACGCGGGCCAGCCCCGGCGCCGCGTCATCGAAGCCCCAGCCGGCACCGTTCGCCATCAGCTCCTCCGCCATCTGCTCGGCCGTCACCCCCGCGAGCGCCTCCATGTTGTCGGCCATCGCGGCCGTCAATCGGGCGCGCGGCGCGCCGGCCATCGACCCCATGTCGGCGGCGGAGATCAGGATGGCGCCGCGCAGGCCCGGGTCGCGCGCCGCGGTGAGCGCCGTCACCCAGCCGCCCATGCTGTGGCCGGCCAGCACCAGCCGTCCGGTGTCGATGCCCAGCCTTCTGGCGTTGGATGTATCGCGCAGAAAGGCGAGCACCGCCGCCGCATCTTCCAGGTTCTGCCCGAAGCGGAAGGAGCCGGGGCTCCCCCACGAGCCGCGATAGTTGAAGGTGACGGCGTTCCACCCCGCGCGCCGCACCGCCTGCGCCAGGTCCAGGTTCTTCTCGTTCCCCGGCAGCCCGTGCGCAATGATGAGCGTAGGATGCGCGCCCGCGCCCGCCGCCAGGTACGCCACGCCGTTGATCCGCACGTCGCCCGAGGGGATGTGCAGCACCTCCATCCGCGCGGGGTGCGCCGTGTCGCGCGGCGGATCGGTGTAGATCGCGGACGAGACCTGCTGCGCCGGCAGTGCGGCGGCGGAGAGCACGAGCGCGGCGGCGAGCGTCAGGAAGCGCATGGCGGGATCCGTTAGGTGATGAAGCCGCGGGGACGGTCGGAGGACGGCGGCGCGGCGGGCGATTCCATCTTACCCGGGCGGCGGGCGGTGCGGAAGCTTCGCCGGCGCCACCCGTGCCTCGCTACGCGCCGGGCAGCCACGCGGCGATGACGGTGCGTGCGGGGTCTCAATCCCGCGGCTTGTGGACCGCCGGGTCCGCCCCGCATCTTCCCGGCAGGCCCCCGATCCGGCCCCCTTCTCCGATCCTCCACCCCGAACGCATCATGATGGGTACCGGGCGCCTGGAAGCGTTCAGCGACGGCGTAATGGCGATCATCCTCACCATCATGGTGCTGGAGATGAAGGTGCCGCACGGCGCCGACTTCTCCGCGCTGGGGCCGCTGCTGCCGGTGTTCCTGAGCTACGTGCTGAGCTTTGTCTACCTGGGCATCTACTGGAACAACCACCACCACATGCTGCACGTAACGGAGCGCGTGGGCGGCGGGATCCTGTGGGCCAACCTGCACCTGCTGTTCTGGCTTTCGCTGGTGCCGTTCGTCACCGGGTGGATGGGCGAGAACCACTTTGCCACGGTGCCCACGGCGCTGTACGGCGTTGTGCTGCTGATGGCGGCGGTGGCGTACACCATCCTGCAGGCGGCCATCGTGGCCCGGGAGGGGCGCGACTCGCTGCTGGCCCGGGTCACGGGGAGCGACCTGAAGGGCAGGATCTCGATGGTGATGTACCTGGCCGCCATTCCCCTGGCCTTCGTGCGGCCGTGGATGGCGGGCGCGCTCTACGTGGCCGTGGCGCTCACGTGGCTGGTCCCCGACACCCGCATCGAGCGCGCGCTGATCGAGGCGCACGAGAGGGCCGGCGGCGGGGACCCGGCGGTCCGGCCCGCGGACGCCATCCCCGACTGACGAGGAGGTTGCCAGAGATCGGCGCCACAAAACAGTCATCCTGAGGACGCCGCCGCACAAGTTCCTGCCCTTGCAGGATCCATGGCGGCGACCGAACGACGCTGCCGGCAGAACCGAGAGGCTGGATCTCCGCGAAACAACTGGCCTGCGCAGGCGGAAAGAAGGTCCTTCGGTCGCGCGCAAG
>DASTVC010000585.1:0-2283 GCA_035759295.1 Longimicrobium sp.
CCTCGAACCCTGCCGAAGCGCCCCGATCCCGGCCCCACCCCAACCTCCCCCAGTCTTTTTTGGGGGAGGTGGGCGAGCGGTGCGAGCCCGGAGGGGGCGCCGCCCCTACTCCGGTCCCGCCGAAGCGCCCTGCACCCCCGTACCTTCGTACTCCCGCACCGTCGTACCTTCTTTCGCGCTTTCGTCCGCCCCGAACTGCATCTCGTACAGCCGGCGGTACAGGCCGTCGCGCGACACCAGCTCGTCGTGCGTGCCGCGCTCCACGATGCGGCCGGCGTCGAGCACCACGATCTGGTCCGCGCGCCGCACCGTGGACAGGCGGTGCGCGATCACCAGCACGGTGCGGTGCGCCATCAGCTCCTCGATGGCCTGCTGCACCAGCCGCTCGCTCTCCGTGTCCAGCGCGCTGGTGGCCTCGTCCAGGATCAGGATCGGCGGGTTGCGTAAGAGCGCGCGGGCGATGGCGATGCGCTGCCGCTGACCGCCGGAGAGGCGCGTCCCCTTTTCGCCCAGGACGGTATCGTACCCCTGCGCCATCGACGCGATGAAGCCGTGCGCGTTGGCCGCCCGCGCCGCCGACTCCACCTCTTCCTGCGTGGCGTCCGTCCGCCCGTAGGCGATGTTGGCGCGCACCGTGTCGTGGAACAGGATGGTCTCCTGCGTCACGATCCCCAATTGGGCGCGCAGCTCCGCCAGCTTGAGCGTCCGCAGGTCGCGCCCGTCCAGCGTGATGCGCCCCGCGGTGGGATCGTAGAAGCGCGGCAGCAGGTCCGCCAGCGTGCTCTTCCCCGCCCCGCTGGGCCCCACGAGGGCGACGACCTCCCCCGGACGGATCTGCAGGTCGATCTCCTGCAGGATCGGCGTGTCCGCCGCGTACTCGAAGCCCACGCCCTCGAAGCGCACCGCGTCGCGAAAGCCGGTTACCGGCAGCGCGTCGGGGGCGTCGAACACCTCCACGGGCGCGTCCATCAGCTCGAAGGCACGGTCCGCGGCGGCCAGGCCGGGCTGCACCGTCGCCGGGAACTGGGCCAGGAACTTTACCGGCGACATCAGCTTCCCCGCGAAGAGCAGAAAGGCGATGAAGGTCTCCGGGATCATCGACCGGTCGTACAGCACCAGCCAGCTGCCGTACCACAGCATGGCCAGGATGCTGACGGCGGTGATCATCTCCGTCGCCGGCGTAAAGAAGCGGCGCCAGCGCTCGTTCTTCACGAAGGCGCGGTACTGCCCGCGCGTGAGCTTGCGGAAGCGTTCCTCTTCCCACGCCTCCGCGCCGGATGCCTTCACCAGCCGCACGCCGCTCACCGTCTCCTGGATGTGCGACGCCGTCTCCCCGACGGCATCCAGCACCTTGATCACCCCGCGCCGCAGCCGCTTTCGCAGCCGCGCCCACAGCCCCAGCATCGGCGGCATGAAGAGCGCGGCAACGAGGGTCAGCTTCCACGAGATCCCCAGCATCACCACCAGCGCGAAGATGGCCTGGAACATCTCCCACATCAGCTTGGCCAGGTTGCTGGTGGCCAGGCTGCGCATCTGCTCCACGTCGTTCGTCACGCGGCTGATGATCTGCCCCGCGCGCGTCCGCTGGAAGAACGGAAATCCCAGGCGCAGCAGGTGGCCGTAGATGTCGTTGCGCATGTCGCGCGTCACCCGCCCCTCCACGACCGCGACGGAGACCTGCGACACGTAGTAGGCCACGTTCTTGACCGCGTAGACCACGAACAGGAACAGCACCACGTTGCGCAGCGCCGCCATCGGCTCGCGCCCCGTGATCGCCCATCCCACCGCCCGGCGCAGGAACTGGACGACGGGGCCGGCCGTGGGGCTCAGGAAGGTGTCCAGCCCGCCCATCGCGTCGCCCTGGTTGAAGAGCACGCGCAGGAAGGGGATGAGCAGCGTGTAGCTGAACGCGTCGAGCGCCGCCCACACCGCCATCATGCAGATGGCCAGCGCGAACAGCCCGGCGTGGGGCCGGACGTAGCGAAGGATGCGGACGTAGGTGTTCATCGCGGCGTGAGCAGCGCCACCGGCAGGATCATCTCCTCCGGGCTTATGCCGCCGTGCAGGAACGAGCCGCGGTAGCGCGCCTGGTACTGGCGCAGCTTGGTGGGATAGACGAAGAAGACGTCCTCCAGCGCCATCAAATAGTTGGTCGCCGCGCGCCCGGCGGGGAAGCCCAGCACCTTCTCCTGACTGGTGCTGAACGCCAGCGAGGGATCCTCCGCCCGCAGGTCGTCCCCGAACTTGTAGCGCAGGTTGGCCGTCGTGTCGCGCTTGGCGAAG
>DASTVC010000586.1:0-3484 GCA_035759295.1 Longimicrobium sp.
GGATGGCGGAGCTGTCCCCCGGCGCCGGCACCCCGTCGCTGCCGCCGGCCGCCACCGCGCGCATGTTCGCCGCGGCGCTGATGGAGATGATGCGCTGGTGGCTGAACCGCGGCGCGCGGCCCGCCGCGCGGGAGATGGACGCACAGTTCCACGAGATCGTCTGGGGCGGTCTGGCCCGCATGGCGCCGCCGCTTATCGAATCAACCCGGGATACAGAATTTTGACCGAGACCCTTCCCGCCGGCGGCGCCACGCACCTTGAGTGCACGCGCTGTGGCGCATCGTACGAAAGCGAGCAGCTGTACCGGCTCTCCCCCTGCTGTGAGAAGCCTCTCTACCCGCGCTACGACCTGGAGGCCATCGGCCGCCGCCTGTCGCGCGACGACCTGCCCGGGCGCTCCGCGGACCTGTGGCGCTACGCCGAGCTCCTTCCCGTGCGCGACCCCGCCAACGCCGTGCGCCTGGGCGAGGGGTGGACGCCGATGATCGACACGCCGCGGCTGGCGTCGCGCATCGGCGTGGCGCGCTGCTGGGTAAAGGACGAGGGGCAGAACCCCACCGCGTCGTTCAAGGCGCGCGGGCTGTGCATGGCCATTTCGCGGGCAAAGGAGCTGGGGATCACGGAGGTCGCGCTCCCGTCCGCCGGCAACGCGGGGAGCGCCACCGCCGCCTACGCCGCCGCCGCGGGGATGGCCGCGCACGTCGTGGTCCCGCGCGACACACCCTTCCCCATCCTTGAGGAGATGCGCGCCCTGGGCGCCGACGTGGAGCTGTTCGACGGGCTGATTACCGACTGCGCCGCCCGCGTGGCCGAGGGCGCGCGCGAGCACGGCTGGTTCGACCTGTCGACCCTCAAGGAGCCGTACCGGGTAGAGGGGAAGAAGACGATGGGGTACGAGGTCGCCGAGCAGCTGGGATGGCGGCTTCCGGACGTGATCGTCTATCCCACCGGCGGCGGAACGGGGCTGGTGGGGATGTGGAAGGCGTTCGACGAGATGGAGCGGCTGGGGTGGATCGGCTCCGCGCGGCCGCGGATGATCTCGGTGCAGGCCGCCGGGTGCGCGCCCATCGTCCGCGCGTGGGAGCAGGGGACGGAGTACGCGGAGCCGTGGGCCGGCGCGCACACCTACGCCAGCGGCCTGCGCGTCCCGAAAGCGGTAGGCGACTTCCTGATGCTGGAGGCCATCCGCGCCTCCGGCGGCGCCGGCATCGCCGTGGAGGACGAGGCGATGCGCGCCTGGACGCCGCTGGTGGGCGCCGATACCGGCATCTTCTGCGCGCCCGAAGGCGCCGCCACCGCCGTCGCCGCCGCGCGCCTGCGCCAGTCCGGCACCATCCGCCCCGAAGACGAGGTCGTCCTCTTCAACACCGGCAGCGGGCTGAAGTACGTAGTGTGAACGCGAGGGCTTGACGGGAGCGCCGGATTGGATGATCGTGAAGAGTGGCCGCTTTCCTCCCTGCAGGAGAACACAGTGAACGCCATCCATGTTTGGAAGCACATCGATTCTGATCTGGTGAACGCGATCCCTGAGCTGCGGGCGATGATGGGCCAGGACGTGGAGATCACCATCCGTCCGCAGTCTGTGGACGAGGAGCCGCTGGAAACTCTGGAGACGTTCCTGGGCGACGCCCTGCATCGGCCGCCTCCCACGGCGGAGGAGATCGCGGAGCTGCGAGCTGCTGCCGCGGCGGACCCGGTTCTCGCGTCTGCTTTGGACTTCGCGGAAACAGTTCATATCGACGTAGACGCGATCGTCAGTCTTCGGGCCAACAGCCGCGGATGATTCTCGCCGACACTTCGGTGGTGATCGACTGGCTTCGTCTCCCCTCGCTCCTGACCCGGCGGATATCGGCTCGCACCACCCAGCCATCTGCGGCGTGTCTTTGACCGAGTTGTTGACCGGGATCCGTGCGCAGCCCGAGCGGGTGAAGCTGATGCACCAGCTCGCCGTGTTCGGGCGTGTCGATGTCGCCGAGCCGGTGTGGGAGATCGCCGGGAACATCTCCGGAGCTCTGGAGGCAAAGGGCGCACGCATCCCGTTCCCCGACATGCTCATCATCGCCACGTCGATCCACCATGGAGTTCCGCTGTGGACACGGGACAAGCACTTCGCCCGGGTTCTGGAGGTCGCCCCGGAGCTCGTCCTCTTTGACGAGCGCACCGCCTGACGCCTCCTTCCGGTCCCGGATTTGCCACGGGGGCGGCGGCGAAATGGGTTCGTTACGGATGGACGTCTCGGAATCGGAGGAGAGGGGCCCGTGACCGAAGTCGCCCTGCCTGGCGGACGCAGGCGGTATGGGATCAGGGGGCTGCCGCGGTGGCTCCTGGCGCTGCTGCCGGTGATCTTCATCGGCGGGTTTGCGCTGGCGAGGACCTCCACCAGCGTGGTGGGCCGCTTCGGGCCGCGCGCCGGCGTGCCGGACTCGCTGCGCGAGCTGCACGTGGCCCAGCCCAAGACTCCGCCGCTGCTGCAGGCCACCTACCTGCGCCGCGCCGTCGTCAAGGTCGATTCGGCGGAGATGGTGGTGCAGGAGATGGCGGACCGCTACCACATCACCGCCTCCATGGCGCGCATGGTCCACGATGCGGCGGTGGAGGTGGGGCTGGATCCCGAGCTGGGGTTCCGGCTGGTGCGCGTGGAAAGCGTGTTCGACCCCGACGCGGTGGGGTCCGGCGGCGCGGCGGGGCTGGTGCAGATGATGCCCGGCACGGCGCGCGACATCGACCCCGAGATCGACACGCGCAAGGAGCTGATGGACCCGCGCACCAACATGCGCCTGGGCTTCGGCTACCTGCGCGAGATGATTCAGCGGTACGAGAAGTACGGCCCCGACGCGGTGCGCCTGGGGGTGATCGCCTACAACCGCGGCGAGATCTCCGTGGACCGCGCCCTGCGCCGCGGCGCGGACCCCGAGAACGGCTACGGCCGCCGCATCCTGGGCCCGCGCGCCCACGGCGGTTCGGAGTACAAGGGAAAGGGCATCATCCCCCTGCCGCCCGGCGCGGACAAGGATGCCGACGACGAGGATGAAGACGACAGCTGACGAAGCGCTTCATCGACCGCAAGAGAGACGGGGAGGGCCGGGCGCCAACGGCGGCGCCCGGCCCTCTTTCGTTCGCTGTTCATCCATCCGCTCAGCGGCGGCGGCCGGAGTGCTGCTGGATGGCCTGCTTGAGCGAGGTGACGCGGGGCTCCAGGTCCGAGCGGCGGGGGAGCGGCTCCGAGAGGGCGGTCAGGATGTCCGCCGCGCGGTCGGCGACGGCGGTGGAGCGGCACTCCACGGCGCGCTGCTGGATCTGGCGGGCCAGCGTACGGGCCTGCCCCTTTTCCGGATCGACGACGAACAGGCCGGTGCTGTTACGCGGCGCGCTGATCAGGTTGCCCAGGCGGTACGCGTCGGACTCCATCTGCTCGCAGCGGTCGTCAGCGTCGCGGTACGGAGGTGCGCCATCGTCGTAGCCGCCGCCGGGGCGGTCGTCGCGG
>DASTVC010000587.1:0-4217 GCA_035759295.1 Longimicrobium sp.
GGCGGGTGATGACGGGCGACCTGTTCACCAACATCGTGGGCTCTTCCGCCGCCACGCTGGACGACGCGTGGGAGGCGGCGCGGATGTCGGGGCTGGATGAGGACATCCGCCGCATGCCCATGGGGATGCACACGCTGGTGAGCGACGGCGGCGGCACGCTGAGCGGCGGGCAGCGCCAGCGGCTGATGATCGCGCGCGCCATCGTGAACCGCCCGCGCATTCTGCTGATGGACGAGGCCACCAGCGCGCTGGACAACCGCACGCAGGCCATCGTGAGCGCCAGCCTGGACGGCCTGCGCGCCACCCGCGTGGTGATCGCGCACCGCCTGAGCACCATCCTGCACGCCGACCGCATCTACGTGCTGGTCGCCGGCGCCATCGTGGAAAGCGGCACCTTCGACGAGCTGATGGCGCGCGACGGCGTGTTCGCGTCCATGGCCCGCCGGCAGCTGGTGTGATCGAGGTACGAAGGTATGAAGGTACGGAAGTGCGGAAGTGCGGAAGTGCGGAAGCGCGGAAGCGCGGAAGCGCGGAAGAGACCAGCGGATATGACTGTCTGAAAGCGTTGATTTCCTGAGGGAGGCGTCGCGCTGTAACCTGCTCCTACGATGTAGTATGGCGCCGACCGAAGGATCTCGCCGGCATTACCGGGGGGCCGGTTTCGACGCTCGACGGCTGGCCCCGCGGCGACGGAGAGAAGGTCCTTCGGTCGCGCGCAGACACTTGCGTGACTTCATCTTACGCGTGGCGCTCCCTCAGAAAGTCAACGGTGCGGGTCATGTGGTTCAGCAAGGCCCTCATCAGGGGATGACGGACGTGGGCGCGATGGGACGCTCTTTGGAGGATGACAGAGATCCACGTGCGCCGGCAGGGAGGGCGCACCGAAGCATGATCCACCTGTGCAGCACCGGACACACGATGACGTACGCGAAGCACCGCATCAGCCGCATCCTGACGCTTGCGCTGGCCGCCGCGGCGGTGGCGGGATGCGGCGGATCGGACGACCCCATCGCCCAGAGGATCAAGCGCGCCCGCGGAACCGGGGAGATCGTGATCGGCGCGGCGTGGCCGTGGGAGGCGCGCGGCGGGCAGATCATGTACGGCAAGGGGCTGGACCTGGCCGTGGAAGAGCTGAACGCGGCCGGCGGCGTGATGGGGCGGCCCGTGAAGCTGCTGCGCCTGGATGACCAGGAGTCGGTGGACCGCGGCCGCATCGTGGCCCAGGAGCTGGGGCGCAACCCCGACGTGGTGGCGGTGATCGGCCACCTGCACTCGTACGTCACCGTATCCGCCGCCCCCATCTACGACCTGTCCGGCCTGCTGCTGGTGAGCCCCACCTCCACCACGCCGGAGCTGACCACCAAGGGCTACGGCCGCGTATTCCGCACCGTGTTCAACGATACCGAGGTGGGGAAGCAGATGGCGCAGTACGCGCACGACCGGGGCTACAAGCGCACCGTGATCTACTACGCGCGCAACGAGTACGGCCGCGAGCTGGCCAACGCCTTCGAGGAGCATCTGGTCGCGGGCGGCGGCCAGGTGGTGAGCCGCGAGTCGTTCGATCCCAACCTGTCCGCCAACCCCGTGGCCGCCGAGCAGACGGTGAACACGTGGACCAACTGGGACTTCGACGCGGTGTTCATCGCCGGCCAGGACGCGCAGGCGGCGCTGCTGATCAAGGAGCTGCGCCGCCGGGGAATCGACGTTCCCGTGCTGGGGAGCGACGCCATGGCCACCTCCGCGCTGCTGGAGACGGGCGGCGCCGCGGTGGAGGGAACGGTGATCGCCTCCGCGTTCCACCCCGAGGCGCCGGACCCCGAAGTGCAGCGCTTCAACGCCGCGTTCCGCAAGCGCTACGGCACCGATCCCGACGTGGGCGCGGCGCTGGGCTACGACGCGGTGCGGGTGCTCGCCCAGGCCATGCGCGAGGCGCAGAGCACCGAGCCCGACAAGGTGGCGGCCGCCATGCACGCCCTGCGCGGCTTTCAGGGCGTGACCGGCGCCTTCACCTTCGACGAGCGCGGCAACCTGGTGGGGATGCCCATCCGCAAGGTCGTGGTGCGCGGCGGCCAGTTCCACTACCTGGACGAGTCCGGGACCGCGGCCGTGGCGGCGCGGTAGAGCCCCGCGGCCACCGGTTAGAGCAGGGCACCGATCGGGTGGAGTCCCGTGTGCCGCGCCCGGCGCGCCATGGCGTTGGGGCGAACGGTGTTGTGAAGGTGCCGGAAAATGGCACGTCGCATGCTCCCCTCGTGCGCTTGCCGCCCGTTAATGCCCAATACTTTTCCTTTCCTTCTCGACAAGGAGACCTCGATGGCCGACGGCGCTCTCCCGCCTGACGAAGGTGACTTCGATGATGCGCTGGACGCGGAGGACCTGGAGGATGTGCTCGGCGGCCTGGCCGCCCCCCCGGACGAAACCAACTCCGGCTGCACGGTGAACGGGAACTGCAGCTGCACCAAATGACCGGCGCCGGGCAGCATTCCCGGCGAACGGCGGCCACCGCATCCCTTCGCCCCTGAAAGGCGCGGCCCTCATGCAGACGCTCCTGGCCCCCCCCGCCGCCACCCGCGAGGCCGCGCGCGCCGGCGTGCTGCGCAGCCGCGGCGCGGGCGAGCGCGAGGTGGCGGAGCTCCTTGCCTACAACCGAAGCGCGTTCTCCGTCCCCGACGCCGTGCGCCTTCCCCTGCCGGACGAGCCGTTCGTCAGCGCGTGGACGGAGTACGCGGCGCGGGCGCGGACGCGCGGCGTTCTCCCCGTCCTTCGCGAGCACCTGGTGCAGCTGCGCTTTCCCGTGGCGGCGGGCGTGAGCGAGGGAGAGGCGTACCAGGCGGCCACTCGCCGCGGCGCCCTTCCCGATCGTACGGACGACCTGCGGCTGGAAGACGAGGGCGGGCTGCGGCTCTTTCTCCATCCCACTCCCGCCGGGACCGTTCCCGTGCTGGTGGCCCCGCACCGCGCGGATTTCGAGGCGCTGGTGCGCGCGCTGGTCCGCAAGAACGAGCCGGTGCCGCTCCCCGCCTCCATGGGCGCGTGCATGGTTGCGGGCTACAACAACTGGGGCCGCGTGGCGGAGCTGCGCCGCCGCTGGGAGGGGGGCGAGGTGGATGCCGGCGGGGCGCCGGACTGGTCCGCCGCCTTCGCCATCCTCAAGGCCCGCAAGGAACTGTATCAGGACCGGTTCATCCTGCTGAGCGGCGGCGCGTACAGCGGCGTTCCGGCCGGGGCGATGGGGATGGAGCCAGGCGAATGGAGCCGCGCCTCGCTCACCATCCGCCTGGAGCACGAGTGCGCGCACTACTTCACCCGGCGCGTCCTCGGCTCCATGCGCAACAACCTGCTGGACGAGCTGATCGCCGACTACGCGGGGATCGTGGCGGCCGCGGGGCGCTACCGGGCGGACTGGTTTCTCCGCTTCATGGGGCTGGAGGGGGAGGACGGGTGCCGCGTGGGCGGACGCCTGTGGAACTACCGTGGCGAGCCGCCCCTTTCCGACGCCGCCTTCGCCGTGCTGCAGCGCATCGTCCGCGCGGCGGCGCTGCGGCTGGAGTCAGCGGATGCCACGCTCGACGCGTCGTTCCGCACGCCGCTGGGCCGCGCCCACGTCCTGCTCGCCCTGGCGGAGCTTACGCTGGAGGAGATCGCCGGGGGCGAGGCGGAGGCACGCCTGTCCACGCTCACCGCCGCATCTCTCGCTGCCGCGGTGGACCGCGCTTCCAGTCCACCCGGGGAAAACACGGAACCGGCGCGATCCCCGGACTCTCGCGGCCCCTGACGCGCGTCTCCCGAGGTCGGCCGGCGCGTGCCGCGGACGTGGGTCGCAGCCGGTGATTCCCGTGCGCATCCCTCTGTCCCCGCCCGCCCGCGCCGCCGCCGGAATCGCGTAGGAAGGCAGCGTCTCGAAACGTTCGATTATGTCGGGCAAGGGGAGGGTGCGCGGATAGAGGCCGGCGGCTACCGTGTAGAGAAAGAGCGCCACAGCGCTAGACGTACGGCTCTCCCCCGCTGTCCGAAAACCGACTACGCGCTTGTGGGATATTCACTTACATAGAGTCGTAAAACGGCACGCGGCGTGCGTTGGGCGGGGCTCGCGGTTTCCTTCTCTCTCCCTCCCTTTTCAAGGAGAAATCCTCATGGCCGACCAGATCCAGCCCGGGCAGAACCAGGACGACGAGCTCGACGTCGAAGAGCTCGAAGAGGTGGCCGGCGGCCTGGCC
>DASTVC010000588.1:0-22535 GCA_035759295.1 Longimicrobium sp.
GCGTGGGGTCGTCCGCCGCGATCTCCTCCACCAGGAAGCCCAGGAACTGCTGCGGCGCAAAGGTGCGCTGCACGGCCTGCCGGCGGTTCAGGTCGAGGCTGAACGTCCCGCGCTCGTGCTGGGCGATGGCCTTGAGCTCGAACGAGGCGTACGGGATGGGCAGCTGCCCCGCCGCCGCGCCGGGCGCGCCACCCGGCTGGGTAGCACCGCCCGGGGTCGTCGGACCGGTGGAGCCGCCGGGCCTGGCCGCCGTGGAGCCGCCGGGAGAGGTCGGCCCCGTGGAACTGCCGGGCGTGGTCCCCGTGGAGCCGCCCGGGGGCGTCGGACCGGTGGAGCCGCCGGGCCTGGAGCCCGTCGAGCCGCCGGGGGGCGTCGGACCGGTGGAGCCGCCGGGCCTGGAGCCCGTCGAGCCGCCGGAGGGCGTCGGACCGGGGGAGCCGCCCGGCCGGGGGGGCGTGGAGCCGCCGGGAGAGGTCGGGCCGGTGGATCCGCCGGGGGACACGGGGAGGGTGGGACCCGTGGATCCGCCCGAACCGCCCTGGCCCGTCGTGGGGGACCGAGGCGTGGAAGAACCACCGGACGTGCCGCCGCCGGAGGGCGCCTGGGTTCCCTGCCCCTGCGACGTGCCGCCCGTGGGCGCGCCGTCGCTCTGGTACCCGAACGTGCCGCCGCGCGGCTGGCCACCAGGGCTCGGAATCCCACCGGGAGCCGGCACGGGAGAACCGCCGGGATTCGGGCGCGGAGAACCGCCAGGGTTCGGGCCCGGAGAGCCACCGGGGTTCGGGCTCGGCAAACCGCCAGGGTTCGGGCTCGGAAAACCACCGGGGTTCGAGCCCGGAAAACCGCCGGGATTCGGGCTCGAAAAACCACCGGGGTTCGGGCTCGGGAAACCACCGGGGTTCGGGCCCGGAAAACCGCCGGGCATCGGGCCGCCGCCCGGGCCGCGGGGAAATCCACTGCCGGGGGGGAACCCGCCCGCGCCCATGCCGCCCGGGCCCGTGCCCGGCATGCCCGGCCCGGCCGCGCCGGGCATGTAGCCGTAGCCAGGTACGGAGGCGCCCTGGAACTGGCCGGGGGTGAGCACGGGGCGCATCCACTCGTTGATGATCTTGTCCGTGACCAGGTTCATCACCATTCGCTCCAGCTCCTTGTTGGAGCCGTCGGTGCTGAAGTCGGTGTTTTGGATGGAGATGGCGCCGTTGTGGAGCGCCGTCTCCACGCCGGCCTCGATCCCGCCGCGAAGGAACTTGAACTGCCCGCCCGCCTTGGCGGAGAGCTGCGCGTACAGATGCTCCATGTCGGCGCGGACGCGGGCGTTGAAGCCGGGCATCATCCCCGTGTACTTCAACTCGTAGATCACGCCGATGGGCGCCGACCGGTTGGTGAACGCCTCCATCATGATCTGCGCGCCCGCCTCGGTGAGCTGAAGGCCGAAGATGGCCGCGTTGCGCGCGTCGAGTGACGGCGTGACGGCGCCGCGGATCACCTCCACGAAGGTGAAGGTGCCGTCGTCGGAAGGGGTGTTGCGGGCACCGTCGTTGCCCTTGAGGTCCAGCGCCATGCATTGCACGGTGCCGCCGTCCCAGGGCGCCACGCTCAGCCTGACCGCCTCGGTGCGCCCGGCCCCCCACGCGCCGAACGCGGAGCGCACCTGCGCCCGGATGCGGGCGTTCAGCGAATCGGGGAGCTCCAGGGTGACCTCGAAGTTCAGGAACGCGCCGCCCCGGCGGTCGCCCTTGCCGGAATAGCGGATGAGCTGGAACGCCGGCCGGCCGTCGGCGCGCCGCGCCAGCGCGATGCGTCCGGGGAGGTAGTAGTAGGCGTCGGGGTCTTCGTGGTCGCGAAAGACCGTCGTGCCCTCGATGCTGCGGGGATTCTCCAGGGAAAGCATGACAGGTTCAACTCCGGGATGAAGGAGAGATGGTTTCGGGATCCGTCCGTGCCTGCGGCGCGGGGCCGTCCGGAAGGTGCCGGCCGCAGACCGCGTGGGTACGCCGGCCGGCACCTTTCCTACGATGATTGGCCTGAACGACCCGGCACCCGCCGTCGTTCGCCGGACGCAGCGCCCGGCCCCCGCCGGGTCACCGCTTCGGCGCCAGGGGCACCACTAGCACGGGGTCGCTCGCCGTGGCGAAGTCGGCCGCGCGCGCGGGAAACTGCGCGGCCACCTGGTTGGCAGCGTTGTAGTAGCGCAGCTTGTACTCGTACACGCCCTCGGACCGGGACGAGAAGGGAAAGCTCCACGCCCGGGGCGCGGCCGCCTGCCGGGTGAACTCCAGGGTGCGGGAGGAGCTCACCTCCTCCACGGCGTCGCGGTGGCGCAGTTCCACAGCGACCCGGGGGTACCGCGACACGCCGGGCTCCAGCGACACCTGCACGCAGCGCCGCCCCGTCACCCGCCCCCCTTCGCCCAGCGACACCTCGCCGTCCGTCGTCAGGCTCCCGGCGATGGTCTCGACCTCGCCGCCCGTGCGGACCACGCGCAGGTCGTAGCCCACCTCGCGCCGCTCCGGGTCCACGCCGCAGGCCACGAACTGGGCGGCGGGAAAGGCCGCGTCGAGCTCCAGCGTGCACCGCTCGCGCACCCCGCCGGCCGGGTCGTCGTAGCGCGCGTCCACCCGCACCCGGCGCACCTGCTCCCAGTCCACGCCGTCGGCGTAGAAGTTGACCACGCGCCGCACGGGAAAAGGGTCGCGCACCTCCACCGCGTCGGCGTTCGCCGGGGCCCACGGCCGCTCCACGTCCGCCGTGGCGGGGGCCGGGGCGCCGGCGTAGCGAATGCGCACCTCGTAACCGGTCTGGCGAAAGTCCATCACGAACAGCCGCACCGACGCACGCGGCGACTCGGGGGTGAGCCGCACCGTGCGCTCGATGGCCACGGCGTTGGCGTCGTCGCGGTAGCGCACCCCCACGTCCACCCGCGGGTAGCGCTCCCACGGGAACCCCGCGGCCGCCTCCACGGGAAGGGTGCGCACCACGAACAGGTCGCGGTACGGGAACACCTCGAAGTCGTCGCCGGTGAACGCCACTTCGCGCGAGGTGAGCTCCGCCGGGCGCTGGCCGGCCAGCTCGTCGTAGGCGAAGCTGACGGTGTACGACACCTGGACCTTGCGGCGCATCCGCCGGTCGTCCAGCGCCGCCGGCCAGCTCACCGCGGCCCGGGCGTCGCTGCTCGTCAGCATCACCGTCTGCTCCTCGCCCCCGTAGGCCAGGCGCACCACGATGGAGGCGATCCCGTTGCCCGCGAAGTCGGCGCGCGAGATCACGTTCACCCGGCGGCGGCGAAAGAAGTCGTCCTTGAGCACCACCGCCCGCACGAACCGCCCGGGGTCCAGCCCCGCGGCCGTCACCGTCTCCATCAGCCCGTCCAGGTAGGCCTGCGGCGCCGCCGTCATCCGCACGGTGATCCGCTCGGTGGCCTCGGCGCTCAGGTTCACCTTCATCGACGCCTCGGCCTTGCTCTGGCTGTAGCCGAACGAGACCCCCGGGTTGGCCGAGAACGCGTCCATCACCGACCGCACGGTGTCACCGATCCCCTTTCCCGCGTCGTCGCGGGGCGTGGCGGGGTTCACCCGGGGCTCGAAGAAGCGGGTGGTGATCATGTCGGTGAGCTGCGCCAGGCAGGCGGCCTTCTGGTCCACCGCGTCCTTGCTCTCGTCGGCCGTCGCGTAGGTGTCCGCCTCGATCCGGATCACCCGCTTTTCCTCGAGCTCCTGCGTGGTCTGGCGGATGTCCGCGCTCAAAAGGAAGAGCTTTGCCCGGGTCTGCCGGGCGAACGCGCTGGCCACCTGCTCCCAGTCGGCGGTCACCTTCACCCGGTACGCGGGCTTGAGGGCGTTGAACTGCAGCGAGTAGATCACCCCCAGGGGCGAGCGCTTTCCGGCCAGCGACGCCTCGGCCAGCACGGCGCCGTCCCTGTCCAGCGACACCGAGAAGACCGCCGGGTTGTCGCCGAAGAGCGCGGGCTTGGCCGCCTGGTCGATACGGGTGACGAACGGTCCGCCGCTCCCCTCGGAGCGGGCGCCAAAGAGCATCAGCGACGCCGAGCCGTCGGCCAGGGGCACGGGGGAGAGCGACACCGCCCCCTCGTCCACCCGGGCCTTTTCCGCCAGCGCGCGGCGCACCCCGTCCAGCGCGATGGCGTCCACGCCCAGGTCCACGCCAAAGTTCAGAAAGGCGCCGCCCCGGGGTACGTCGGGCGAGTCGTCCACGTACTTGAGGAACTGGAAGTCGGGCAGCCGCTCGCCGTCGGGGCCCTGCGCCCACGCCAGGCGCGGCCGCAGCGGCAGGTAGTAGAACTGCACCGCGTCCCCCGGGCCGGGCGCGGCCGGGTTCTGGTGGTCGGGAAAGAGGGTCAGCCCCTCGATCAGGTAGTACGGCGGGTTCAGGTAGAGCATGGCGCGTGGTCTCCTCGGGTTCAGGCGGTGGGGGGAAGCCGCAGCACCAGCATGCCCTGCCCCGGGCCGGACGCGCTCACCTCGTCGCCGTTGCTCAGCACGAACTCGGCGCTCCACTCGTAGTCCAGGTCCTTGCCCCCGGGGCGGTCCAGCTGCCACTCGCCCAGGCGGGCGCCCCGCCCGGGGTCTCCCTCCGGCGCCTCGAAGTCGAAGTGGCGGCTGTGCGTCACCGCGCCCGTGGCGTCACGGCAGCACAGGTCCAGCGACACGGCGTCCACCCGCTCCCACAGCCCGGGCGCCGAGCGAATGACCACGGCGGTCCGCGCGGCGGACGGCCGCTCCCCCACGTACACCGGCTCTTCGCCCGCGGGGGTGCGGGGAACGCGCCGGGGCGGGCGCCCGGCCTCGTCGTAGACGACCGTGGCCTCGTAGGCGAACGCCCCCTTTCCGCGCGCGACCACGGGAACGGTCCACACCTCGCGCTCGTTGTCGGCGTTGAGCCGCATGCGGCGGGTGCGGCGGTAGCCGTTCTCGTCGTCGGCATAGACGGCGGTCACGTCCACGTACTTCACGCCCGCCCCGATCCCCTCCCCCACCACCTCCAGCGTCTCGCTCCCGGCAAAGGGCGGCGCCACGTACAGAAAGGGCTCGCTCCGTTCCTTTCCGTGAACGACGACCTGCGTGTCGGACAGGTCGTAGACGATGCGGAACGAGTAGGGGCGAAGGGTTTCCGTCCCCACGGGCGCCGTGAGGCGGAGCGCGTCACCCACGTTGGCGGCGTCGATGGTGAGCTGGCGCTCCAGCGAAAGGCGGCGCTCGGGATCCTCGTAGCGCACCTCCACCCGCGCGGACGTCAGGTCGTCGCCAAAGGCCAGCCCGCCGCTGGGGATCACCTGCACCGACAGCAGCCCCAGGCTTCCAACGTTCACCGACACGTCGCCCCGGGCCGTGCGCTCGCCGCTCTCAAAGGCGGTGGAGCTCCCGGCGTAGTTGACCACGAACCGATAGGTGAACTCGTCGCCGTCGGTGCGGGCGGCGACGAAGGTCTGGGTGGTGTCGGGGTCGGTGAAGGTCCAGCTGCGCTCGCGGCCCGCGTAGCGCACGTGCACCTGCACGCTGGCGATCCCCAGCGCGTCGAAATCGGCGTTGACCTTGAGCGTGGAGCGCACCTGCTGAAAGAACGGGTCGTTCAGCCGCACCTCGCGGCGGTACTGCTCCCACGGCAGCCCCATCCGCTCGAACGAGGGGAGCATCCCCTGCGGGACGATGCGCCAGAGGATGGTGCTCCGCTCGTCGTAGACCACGTGGTACCCCACGCTCTGGCTCGACAGCCGGGACAGATTGGACACCTCCCGGTGGCCGGCGCGCCAGTGCCAGTACCACCACCCCCCGTAGGGAATGCCGCGCCGGGAGGCGTACGCCCGGGCCTCGTCCTCGAATTGCTTCTGCTGCTCGGGGCTGAAGCCCTCCAGCTTTGCAAGCTCCCTTGACTGCTGCTCCTGCAGCGCCTTGGTGGCCCACTCGCGTAGGGCCGTGCGCGCCTGCTCGCTGAACGCCGTGGGGGCGCCGGTGAAGTCGATCTTCACCGTGCCGCTCCGCAGTTCCTTTCGCTCCTCCTCGATCCGCTTGTCGAACCCGTCCCACCCGCCGGCCGAGATGCGCTCGGCGAAGGTGTAGACCTGGCTGGCGTCGTATGACACCTCCACGTGCACGCCCCCTAGCCGCGCCGGCGCCGCGAGGTCGTAGACCACCTGCACCAGCCCGCCCCCTTTCGACAGCGCCGCCTCGAACACCTGCGCCCCCGCGGCCGACAGGCGCACGTTGAACGATGTGACGTTGCGGCCCACGAGCGAGGGACGGCCCTCGTTGACCACCTCCTCCACCAGCCCGTCGTCCTTCTGGATCAGCAGCTTCGCGGTGCCGTCCAGGTACACGGGCGTGGCGAAGCGCACCGGGCGGCCGTCCAGCTCGGCGGCAAAGAGCTTCTCCACCTCCTCCCGCGCCGCCTTCTCCTGCTCGGGCCAGGGGGTGAACTCCGTGTCGAACAGGCACAGCCCCCCACCGCTGTCCACCTCGTCGCCTACGTACTTGATGAAGTTGAAGCACGGGCGTCCCTCGTTGTCCGTGCGAAAGCGGGGGGCGTTCGCCACCAGGTAGAACACGTCGGGCGCCGTGTCGTCGGCGTAGACGGGCATCCCGGTGGACTTCAGGATCTTGAAATTTTCCAGCGTGATCATGGCGTTCGGTTCAGGGGTTGAATGGTGAGCGCGCGTACGTTCCACGGCCGGCACCGTGCGGGTGCGGGGTCAGCGAGCGGTCCCCACGCGCAGGCCCAGCGGCCCGGCGCAGCGCACCTCGATCTCCTGCGTGTCGGTGACGCGCCGGGTGTGGATGTTCCCCGCTTCGGCGCGCAGCACCCAGGGCTCCCCCGGGCCCGCCCGGCCCGTGGAGTGCGGGCCCGCACCCCCGGAATCCGCCGTCCCGGAGGTGCTCTCCGCGCTCGACGTCGTCCGGGTGCGCGAGGAGGACGCGTGATGGACGTGATGGACGTGGTGGACGTGGGAGCCGAAGAGGACCGCGCCCAGGTCACCGAACGGGAGCGGCTCCGGCCCGGACTCCGGCGCGGACTCCGGCTCCACGCCGGGGCCCGCGGCACGGGAGGCGGGGCCCTGCGCGGCGGCGTGTGCCTCGGCCAGCGTGCGGACGATCCCGGCGGCGCCGCGGACGGCCTCGTCTTCCACGTCGCCGCGCAGGGACGGCGGGGGCGCGCCGGCCACGGTGGTCTCCTTGCGCAGCCGCCCTTCCGCGATCGCCGCCTCCACCCGTGCCCGCGCGGCGTTCGGGGCCACCGCTCCGCCGGCCAGCGCCTCCACGTCGGCCGTCACGTCGCCCACCACGGAGCAGGTCACCTCGGCGGTGCGCGGGAGATGGAGGACGCCCTCGTACACGGCCCAAACGGGGAGCTCGCGCCCCTCGCGGATGGCGGCCTGCACCACCGCGGCGTCGGCCGGGGCCAGGCGCGCGCCGTGGGCGGCCTGAAAGGGCGGCAGCCCCGACGACGCGGACCCCTCCCCCACCGGGCGCGGCGCCGCGCCGGGGGGCTGCAGCAGGAGCGACACGCGCGTAACCGACAGCGGCGCCGGGACCAGGCGAAACCGCCCGCGCGCCAGGCGCTCGGCCCCGCGGATCGTCTCCTCCACCGCCGCGTCCACCTCCAGCCGGGTGGTCACGTTTAGCAGGGAGAGCGGCTCCACCCACGCGAACTCGGGGTTTCCGCGAAAGTCGGCCGCCACGCGGGGCCGCACGGGAAAGTAATAGAAGGTGGACGGGTCGTCGGCGGCGGGGATCACGTGCACGCCGGCGACGGACAGGCCCTCGGGAACAGACGTCATGGGTTGGGCTGCAGGGTGGCGAGGTCGAAGGAAAGTTCGAACCCGGCCGGGGACCGGTTGACGGCAACGCGGGGGAGCTCCGCCCCCGCGAGCGAGCGAAACGGCGGCTGCACGGTGGCCCACGCGCCCGGATCGGCGCCCGGCGTGTCGGCGCGCGCCCGCCAGCGGAACCCCGGGCAAAAGGGGGAGTGCGCCATCCACCCCCACCGCTGGGCCCCGCCGCCCGGGTAAAAGGCCAGCGTCTCCGCCGCGGAATCGGGCCTGTCCTCGGCGACCAGCTCCACCAGCACGGGTGCGTCCGTCCGCACGGCCACCTCCACCTCGTGCGGGCCGTACTCGGGAAACGAGTACAGGCCGGGACTCACGCTGCGCGCCTCGCCGGGGCCGAGCGTCACCACGCGCCCCTCGGCGTCGCGCGCCTCCAGCAGGAGGGTGGCGTCCCGGCCTTCGCGGGGGACCAGGAAGGCGGCCGCCGCCGCGTCGCCGGCGCCGCGGGGCAGCGTCCGCTCGCGCACCACCCGCACCCGGGCACCGCGCCGTGTCTCGCTCCAGGCGCACACGCAACGCAGGTCCGCCATCACCAGGAGCGCGGGGTCGGGGCGGACGGCCACCACCTCGGCCGGCAGGTCGCCCGGACCGACGACCAGGTCCGCCGTCGTCGCCCGTGCCATCCCGGCGTCGGGGTCCGCGCCCCACGACAGGACCCGGCCGTCGTTCAGCACCACGTCGGCGCGCCAGGTGTACGCGGGCGCTTCGCCGGGAACGAAGCGGAGCGCGGCTTCCGCGACGAACGTGGGGGGAAGCAGCCGCAGGGTGGCGTCGATGGCGCCGCGCCCCGGGCGGCGCGCGGGGGCGTGCACCTGCACGGCAACCTCCCCCACCTCGGCCAGCCCGGCGGGGAGGTTGGCGCGCGCGGTGAGCCGGAACCCGCCCAGGTCCAGGGCGGGCACGGTGGTGCGGCGGATGAGGG
Source organism: Longimicrobium sp. (assembly GCA_035759295.1). GTDB lineage: Bacteria > Gemmatimonadota > Gemmatimonadetes > Longimicrobiales > Longimicrobiaceae > Longimicrobium. Next base: position 8,760 of record DASTVC010000588.1, read on the forward strand.
CGGCGGCGCCGCCGGCCTCCGCCAGCCTCCGCGCCTCCTCCAGAGGGTGCAGGGTCAGAACCAGCGGCAGCGCCGACGCCCACGGCGCCGACAGGTCCCACGCGCTCGCCCCCCGCCCGGCGCCGGGCGCGTCGAGCGCGACGAAGGTCTCGCGCAGGGGCGAGGGCGCGGCCGCGGGAACGAAGCGCGCCAGCCGCGTGCAGACGAAGTGGGTGAGCACCTCCGCCCGCTCGTCGTCCGCCGCCCGCTCGGCCCCCGGCCCCTCCAGCCGCAGCGGAACCGTTTCCGGGCGGTCGCGAAAGCGCCGCCGGAGGGCCTCGCGCGAGACGACCAGCCCTTCGCTCGCGTCCTGGGCGAGCGCCTCCACCAGCGCAGCGGGGTCGAAGCGCACGCGCGCGTCCAGCCGCGGCGCCACCCCGGGCAGTTCCACCTCGGCGTAGGCGCCAAAGGTGAACACGCCGCCCTCCAGCGCGCCCTGCACCAGCCCCGCCCCCTCCTCGCCGAGGGGCACGCGAAAGCGCGCCGCCTCGGCCCCGCTCCACCCCAGCGGCACGGGCTGCAGCAGTGCGGCCAGCGTCTCCGGTGCCATCCCCGGCACCTGACCGGCAGGGAAAAGCCGGATAAAGCCGCGGGAGAACGGGGCCGGCCGCACGGTGGCGCCGGGGTGCCGGGTGCGGGCCAGCGCCAGCGCCGCGGCGGCCGCGTAGCGCGGCGCCACCGCCATCTCCAGCAGCCCCCGGGTTCCCCCCGGCCCGCGCACCAGCTCCAGCCGCAGCGCCGGAGTCCCGTCCTCCCCCCGGGCGAGCGCCAGCGCGTCGGGCGAGGCCACCTGCTCCGCCGCGGCGCGGGACGCGAAGGGAAGAAAGACCATGAAGCCTTCGCCGCGGAGCGGCGCGTGAAAGTCGGGAAGGTCCTGCAGCGGCATGGTCGGGCGGGTGCGGGTGGCGCGGCGGGTCGTTCCCGCCGTGGGTCCATGGATCGGGGCGGGCCCCGCGAGGTCGTCCTGCACCTCCTGGCTCCGCTCCCGGCCGGCACGCTCGCCCGTGCCGTTGCTGGAGCGGGGGCGCCGCGGCATCACCGGTCCGGGTGCGGGCGCATGGAGGCCGGCGTGCTCCCCCGGCCCGGTTCCCGGTCCCTCTTCCGGCGGGCCGGGCGCATCCGGCGGCCGGCGCCCCCCGGAGGAGGGCTGCCGTGATAACGAAACTCGGCACCGTCCGCCCCCGGAACGATGCGGAAGGGCCGCAAAGAGAGACGCGCCCGGCCTCACCGGAGGCCGGGCGCGATCTGGACTCCCATCCCCGCGCGGTCGCCGTCGCCGGGCAGCCGGGGGCCGCCCCGGCGTGCGGAGGACGGGGACTGACCGGCGGAGCGCGCGACGGCCCTCCGCCGGTCCGCTCACCCGCCGGGCCATGCGGCCGGCGGGCAGGACGTGCTCGCCGTGCCGGGCTACCCGCCGCCGGCGCCCGCCTGCGAAAGCACGGAATCCGTCAGCGCGGCGTTGTCCGGGAGCGTGAACTCGTATGGGAGCGGCGTGTGGTACAACGGCTCCTGGGCCGGGCCCGTCTCGTTTCCGCCAAAGGCGCCCACCGTCGCCTCGAAGAGGTGGTCGGACGCCCACCCGCCCGCGAAGGCGCCGATGATCCCCCCGATGATCCCGCCCACGAGGATGCCGATGGGCCCGCCGGCCGCGCCGATCTCCGCCCCGATCTCCCCTCCCACCTCCGCGCCGACAAGGCTCGCCCCGAAGCCGAGCGCGCTCTCGACGGCCATCTGGACGGGATGCGCGTCCTCCGCGATCTGCCACACCGTAATGCCGAGCGCCAGCAGGATGAACGGGCCCCCTTTCAGAAAGCGGGTCGAATCCGAGAGCAGCGTCGCGAACGCGGTGGACCGCCCGGAGGCCTCGACGATGTCCCCGTACACGCGCATCTGGTCTTCCGCGCTGAGCGCGCTGAAGTCCTGCTGCTCCGGGAACCGCTTGGCCGTGTAGATGCGCTGCAGGTCGGTGAGCGTCTTGCCCTGCATCCAGTCCTTGAACCCGAAGGACGTGGGGGCGAGCTGCGCCCGGTACAGCTCGAGATTGATGTCGCGCACCTTCATCGCCCGGCTGGCGAGCTCCGCCAGGTCCTGCACCGTCGCGTCGCCGATCTGACCCCGGATGTCGTCGATCTCGTCGGTGATCTCCTGGAAGTACCGGGCACGCAGCTTCATGTTCTTTACGTTCCGGATGCCGAACTCCAGGCTGGTGCGCGCCGCCTCCCAGGTGACGAGCCGCACGGTCTCCCTGCCCGGGTCAGCCAGTTCCGGATCGCCCTGCTCCGGCGTCAGCAGCCCCATCGCCGTCTGATAGGCCGCCCGGCTCTGGAGCATGTACTCGTCCTTCACCTGCGAGGTGGAGTACTCGGTGTTCTGGATTCGCGACGTCTCGGCACCGTACAGGGCCCGGGTGATCGCGACCGCCTGGGGGTTGCTGATGACCCGGTCCGGGACCGTCGTATCGGGATCTGCCATGAGGATTTCCCCTTGTCCGCGCGCCTACGCGGTGCGCGACAGGATGTACTTGCAGGTGGGGGTGGCACCGGACCCGATGGAGCCGGAGATGCTGTAGGGCGGCGTGTTGTCCGTGGAGAGCGACCCCGCCTCGTTCACCAGGTTGTACATGAAGTCCCAGTTCGCCACGCCCGGCCAGTGTCCCTGCCCGCGGCTCTCCACGTAGACGCCGTTCCCCGACGACGAGCCGCCGTACGGGTCGCTCCATCCCATGAAGAAGTCCGCGTCAGCCCCCCGGTAGACGCAGCACCCCACCGATCCGGCCCACGTTCCTCCCACGTGGGTGTGCAGCATGTACGACCACTGGCCGTTCTGGATGAGAAGGTCGAATCCGTCCTGTGCGCGGTGGCCGGACCAGTCCTGCGTGGCCTGGAGCGTCAGGTCCCCTCCGGTCGCGTTGTAGATCATGATCAGCGTGGCCGTCATGTTGCCGTTGGCCTGGCTCAGGCCCTGGACCGCGGTCGTCGCGCTCGTCTCCAGGTCCACGCCGCCGAGCAGGCGGTTCTTCTGGTCCATGGCCGCCTCGCTCAGGATCAACGGCGTGATGGGCTTGTCCTGGTACTGAGGATACGTGCTGACGTCGGCGGCGGTGATCGGGTTTCCAAGGGTAGGCATGGTCGTTTCTCCCGGTGGTGGCTGGGGCGTTTGCGATCGGCGGCCGAGTCGGTTCGGGTCCGCGCAATGGAAACGGGACGCGGCACCGCCGCGGGGCCGGCGTCAGGAAGCCGCGTCCAGGTTCGCAAGGCCGCCGGACGGTTGCAGCCGCCGCAGCGCCGCGCACCGGGTGTCGGGCGGAAGCGCATCGAGCCGGGCCAGGATCACCCGGCGCAGCGACCCCTGCAGCCGCTGGAACCGGCGCTTGGCCGCGCTCTCGGCGATCCCCAGCGCGTCGGCCACCTCCTTCCACGACCGGCCGGCCACCAGGCGCAGCCGCAGCAGCTCCGCGGTGGCCTCGGGCAGCTCGGCGAGCGCATCCGCGGCCAGCATCTCCAGCACGCGCGGAGGGGGCGCGTCCTCGCCGAGTAGCGGGCCGCCCGCCACGGCACGGGCCCAGTGGGCCTCGCCCCGCACCTCCGCCCGGCCGCGGGCCTGCCGCAGATGGTCCAGCAGCACGTTGCGCGCGATGGTAAGCCCCCACGACAGCAGCCGTCCGTCGCTGGCGAAGCTGCTGCGCGGGATCGCGACCATGGCCCGGATCAGCACCTCCTGGCACAGGTCCCGGGCCAGGTCCTCGGCGTCGGGCACCGCGCGCAGGCGAGCCAGCAGGTAGCGGTACACGGGGCCTTCCAGGTGGCGCAGCAGGCGGTCCAGCGCCCGCGCGCATCCCACCCGGGCCATACGGACCAGGTCCACGAGCGATCCGGACGGGTCGACAACGTGCTCGATCGGATTCACTCCGCCCGTACGGGCGCGAGCCGTGTACGGACGGCGAGCGCGTGCCGGGCGGCTGCAGCAAGGGGGGGCCATCGTGGGTGCGCCGATTACAGGTGAAAACCGGCGCGGCGTATCTGTCCCGCGGAAGGCCGCTAACCGGATGTTTCCCTGTGAACGAAACGCGGCACCCCTTCCGCCGTACTTTGCCGGGACACACTCCGTCCATCGGCACGGCGTGGAACAGGCAACGGAAAACAGATGCGCCCGGCCTCTGGTGAGGCCGGGCGCGCTGTCGTGTACGTTGGGCTCCCTGCTGCGGAGGCGGCCGTGCCACCCGGGATTTCGCCATGCGGGCGCCGGAAAGGTGCCGTCCTCCGTTTGCTATGCGAAGAACGAGGGCGCGGAATTCTCCGCGTTCGGCACCTCTCCCTTAAGCACCGCATGCCCATGCCCACGGTAGCCGGAATCGTCCAGAGCGCCCCCGAGGGGGTAAAGGGGTTCGACGCCAACACCCGGATCAGCGCCGCCGCGGCGCAGCAGTTCCTGGAGCGGGGCTATCGCTTCTGTCTGCGCTACGTGGGGCGCCTCGGGCAGAACGCCCACGACCTTACCCGCGCCGAAGCGCAGGACATCGTGAACGCCGGGTTGGCGCTGATGGTTGTGCAGCACGTGAAGTCGGAGGACGGCTGGACGCCGGACGGCGCGCTCGGAGACACGTACGGCGTCAACGCCGCCACCTTCGCGGGGCAGGCGGGCATTCCGCCCGGTGTGAACGTGTGGCTGGATCTGGAAGCCGTGGCGCGCGGCACCCCGGCCGCGAACGTGGCCGCGTACTGCGAGAACTGGTACCGCCGCGTGAAGAAAGCCGGGTACGTGCCGGGCCTCTACGTCGGCTGGCACGCGGGACTGACGGGTCGGCAGCTGTACAGCCTTCCCTTCCGGCACTACTGGGGCGCCTACAACGTGAACGACGACATGAAGCCTGCGTGTGACTGGTGCCTCAAGCAGAAGGAGCCTTTGGGCGGAACCATCGCGGGCATCCGTCCGGACACCTACGACGACAACGTCACCCGCACCGACAAGGCCGGGCGAAACGTGCAGTGGCTGGTTTCCGTCGCGCACGGCCGGCAGACCGCGTAACCGCCAGTGCCGCTCGGGATGCTGAATGTGAAAAAGGGGCCCTGCATCACCCGGATGCAGGGCCCCCTGCCCTTTGCGCCGGTGCGACCACGCTGCGTCGCGTCCGAGCGAGTCCGCTGAGCGGCTACTGGCCGAGCGCCGCCGCGATCTCCTCCCGCACCCACGCGTCCGCCTCCACCTCGTCCCTCCCCCGCAGCGCCTGCCGCGCCGCCTCCGTGCCGATGCGCCCCAGCGCCCACGCCGCGTGCCCGCGCACCAGCGGCTCCTCGTCGTTCAGCGCGACGGCGAGCGCGGGGACGGCTTCGGCCGCGCCCCAGTTGCCCAGTGCGACGGCCACGTTCCGCAGCAGGCCGCGGCGCTTGGCGCGCTTGATGGGCGAGCCCTTGAAGCGCGCGCTGAACTCCTCCTGTGTCATCGTCATCCACTCGATCAGCGACGGACCGTCGAGCCCCTCACGCGCCAGGAACGCCGCTTCGGACGAGGGCGTGGCGAACGAGTTCCAGGGGCAGACTTCCTGGCAGATGTCGCAGCCGTAGATGCGGTTGCCGATGAGGGGCCGCAGCTCGCGGGGGATGGGGCCGCGCAGCTCGATGGTGAGGTAGCTTATGCAGCGCCGCGCGTCCATCCGCGGCGCGCCGGCCTCGTCGCGGCCCAGCAGCGCGCCGGTGGGGCACGCGGAGACGCAGGCCTGGCAGCTGCCGCAGTGGTCCTTCGCGAACGGCTCGTCGTACGCGAGCTCCACGTCCAGCAGGATGACGCCGAGAAACCAGTAGGACCCGGCACGCGGCTGGATGAGCATGGTGTTGCGCCCGGCCCACCCGAGCCCCGCCCGCTGCGCCAGCTCGCGCTCCAGCACCGCGCCCGTATCCACGTACGCGCGGCCGTGGACGGGGAGCAGCTCGGCGTTGATCCAGTCCTGGAGCGCGATCAGGCGCTCCTTCATCAGCTCGTGGTAGTCCTCGTTGCGCGCGTACCGTGCGACGATCCCGCGCGACGGATCGGCCGATGCATCCGCGTCCGCATCGGCGTTGTAGTACTCCATCGCCACCACCACCGCCGAGCGCGCGCCGGGCACCAGCACCGCGGGATCGCGGCGCCTGGCCACCGCGTCCTCGCGCGCCAGGTACGCCATCTCCCCGTGCATCCCTTCGCCGATCCACCGCGCGTACGCGTCCCCGTACGCGCTCGCATGCGCCGGCGCGAACCCCACCGCCCCGAAGCCCATCTCCCGGGCCCTCTCGCGGATGCGCTCCGTGACTTCATACGGCGTAAGCACTTGCGTCAGCATGCGCCGGAGTACACCAACATCAGGTCTCCGTGCCCTCTTTCCGACCTCCTTGTCCACGGCGTACATTTACAAGAGTTCTGAACGCAGAGAGCGCAGAGGACAACTGAGAGAGCGCAGAGAACTGCAGAAAGGTGAGGGTGCTTGCCGGAACGGGATGAATTGACGGGGCTGATCGTTGATGCGGCGTACCGGCTGCACAAGCGGCTCGGTCCCGGATTGTTGGAGAACGTCTACGAGGCGCTCCTCGAAAAGCTGCTCATTGAGCGGGGTCTCCGGGTCGAGAGACAGAAGCCCGTCTCGTTCGTAATCGATGGGCTTGAGTTCAAGGACGGATTCCGCGTCGACCTGCTGGTCGAAGGCCGCGTATTGGTGGAACTGAAAGCCATTAACAAGCTGGCGCCCGTACATGCGAGACAGCTCCTCGGGTACCTGCGCTTGATGAATCTGGAGGTAGGGCTGCTCATCAACTTCGGGGAGCCACGTCTCAAGGACGGTCTGCACCGTGTGGTGAATCGGTATCGTCCCGTCGCATCCGCCCCCTGATCTCTGCGCTCTCTCTTTGCTACTCTGCGCTCTCTGCGTTCCAACCTTGACGGCACTCGCCCAAGGCAAGCACTTTCCGCGCTCCTCATCACCCGGAGCATGAGCGAGCGATGTCCGACTGTATGTCTGAATTCCGCGCCTTTCGCGAGCGCATGAACGCGCGCACCCTGTCGGAGCACCACGCATGAGCGGCATCCCGCACCCGGAGCTGGAGCGCTGGCGCAGCGAGTTTCCCATCCTGCAGACGCGCACCTACCTCAACTCCTGCTCCCTGGGCGCCCTGTCGCGGCGGTCCATGGGGTACCTGGGCGAGTTTCAGGCGCTCTGGAACACCATGGGCGCCAGCGCGTGGTACGAGCTGTGGATGGGCCGCCTGGGCGAGCTCAAGCAGTCCGTCGCCACCATGTGGAACGCGCAGGAAAGCGAGATCGCCCTCTCCCCCAGCGTCAGCGGCGCGCTCTCGTCCATCGCCTCGTCCATCGACTACCGCACGCGCAACAAGGTGGTCGTCGCCGACCTGGACTTCCCCACCCTGGTCTACCAGTGGCTCGCGCGCCCCGACGTCGAAGTCGTCCGCGTCCCCTCCGACGACGGGATCGGGGTGCCGCCGGAGCGCTGGGCCCAGTACGTGGACGAGCGCACCGCCATCGTCGCCACCAGCCACGTGTTCTACGGCACCGGCTACGTGCAGGACCTCTCCGGCGCGGCCGCCGCGGCGCGAAAGGCGGGCGCCCTCTTTCTGGTGGATGGATACCAGGCCGCCGGCCAGATCCCCGTCGATCCCCGCTCGCTGGACGCAGACGTCTACGTGGCCGGCCCGCTCAAGTGGCTCTGCGGCGGCCCCGGCATCGCCTTCCTGTGGGTGAAGCAGGAGATGATCGCCCAGCTGCGGCCCACCATCGCGTCGTGGTTCGGCGCGCGCGACCAGTTCCTGTTCCGCAACGACGAGTTCGAGTTCCGGGAAGATGCGGGGCGCTTCTCCATGGGCACCCCCGCCGTTCCCACCGCCTACACGGCGCTGGGCGGCCTGGAGATCTTCGCCGAGGCGGGGCACCCGAAGATCTACGAGCGCATCGCCGCGCTCACGGAGGACCTCGTCCAGCTGGCGGAAGAAGCGGGGTTCGAGATGAAGATCGCCCGCGACCCCGCGCGCCGCTCCGGCATCATCCTGGTGCGCCACGACGACGCACCCGGCGCCGTGCACCGCCTGGCCCAGCAGAACATCATCGTGGACTACCGCGCCGGCTACGTGCGCGTCTCCCCCCACTTCTACAACACCCACGACGAGAACCGCCTCTTCATCGAAGCGCTCAAGGGCTGCTGAACAAGGATCTCACGCGGAGACGCGGAAGAACGGAGGAGCCGCGGAGGAGGGAATGATCCTTCTCCGCGGCTCTCTTTCCCCTCCGCGCCTCCGCGTGAATGCCGGTCCGTTCCCGTTACGGAACACGCATCGGTTCCCAAACGGGAACGCGGTCCCGCTGGACGACAGGGCGGAATGAGGGTAAGTTGTTCTCACGATTGAAGTTGACGATCGATCGGCACATGGCATGTGCGTTGCCCCTCTCCGGCTCGGCAACGCGGGCCATCTGCCGGACCTTCCGGAGCGCCCCGCCGCAGTGCCCCCAACCCTCCCATCCGTCTCGAGGACCGACAATGAAGAAGATCGCCCTTTCGCTGGCCGCGCTTTCGCTGTTCGCCGCGCCCGCGGTCGCCAGCGCCCAGACCGCCAGCGCCACCGTGACCGCCAGCGCCACCGTGCAGGCCAGCCTTACGGCCAGCACCACGCACCAGCTCAAGTTCGGCACGCTGGCCATGGGCAGCAGCAGCACCCTCGCCAGCAGCGGCGCCAGCCAGGCCGCCCTGTCGGGCCTCAGCACCGCCGGCCTGGGCCAGATCCAGATCGGCCACAACAGCAACGTGAACGTCACCACCACGGTGCCCACCGTGCTGACCAACTCCACCAGCGGCCAGACCCTGGGCTTCTCGGCCAGCTGCGCCACCGCCAGCACCAGCGGCGGCACCGGCACCGCGGCCGCCAGCTGCGCGTCGTTCTCGTTCAACGCGGCCACCCCGGGCACCGTGCAGAGCACCTACGTGCTGGTCGGCGGCACCGTGACCGGCAACGCGGCGTCGGGCGTGGGCATCTTCTCGGCCGACATCGACTTCACGTTCACCGCGGCCAACTGATCGCGGCCATGGCGAGGCGGACCGGGACCTCCGCGCTCTTCGGCGGACGGGGTGCGTGGCTGCTGGCCGCGCTCCTGGCCCTCCTCGCCGCACCGTGCCCTGCCCTGGCGCAGGGCACGGTTTCGGTTCTTCCAGTGCAGGGGCTGCGCTTCGGCATGCTGAGCACCGGCATGCCCACGGTGATCAGCCCGCTCGACGCCGGCCGCCGCGCCACGGTAGAGCTGGTGGGCTCCGGGCACGTGACCCTGCTCTTCGAGCTTCCGCGGGGGCTGCGCGCCGGGGCCGACGGCCCGCTTCTTCCGCTGCGCTTTGGCGCCACGGACGGGCGGGTGACCTTTCCCGGCTCGGGAACGGTGCTGGTGTTCGACCCGGCGGCGCCGGTCTCGTTCACCCTTCCCCCGGGGGGCGCGACCATCTGGCTGGGCGGCTCGGCGGAACCCGCCAGCGCGCAGCCGCCCGGCGCCTACGACGCCGCCATCACCGTGCACGTCGTGGTCGCGAACCCCGCGACCTGAGTTGCAGCTGACACTCCCGGCAGGATCCCTGATGGCCCGCAGCACCGTTCGCACCCTCTTTTCCGCACGCACCCTGCTGGCCGCGCTCGCGCTGCTGGCGGGGGTGGCCGCGCCCGCGCACGCGGTGTCGGTGAGCCCCACAGCGCTCTACATCGACAGCCGCACCCGCACGGGCGTGCTCACGCTGTACAACCCTGGCACGCTCCCCGAAGAGATCACGGTCGACTTTGCCTACGGCTATCCGCAGTCGGATTCCGCCGGCAACGTCTCCGTGGCCACCACGCGCGAGCCCGCGGCCGGCGAGCCGTCGGCCATGGCGTGGATGCGCGCCTTTCCGCGCCGGCTGCTGCTGCAGCCCGGCCAGCGGCAGGTGGTGCGGGTGCTGGTGGAGCCGCCGGCGGAGCTTGCGGACGGCGAGTACTGGGCGCGGGTGCTCATCTCCTCGCGCGGCGGGCAGCCGCCCATCGAGCAGACCCAGGGCGACGTGCGGCTGCAGCTGAACGTGCAGACCACGCTCGTGATGGCCGCCAACTACCGCAAGGGCGACCTGCGGACGGGGGTGGACGTCACCGCGGCCTCCGCCCGCCGCAACGCGGACGGGGTGCAGCTGCAGGTGGACCTGTCGCGGAACGGAAACGCGGCCTTCCTGGGCCGCATGCGCGCGGAGCTGCTGGACGCCCGCGAGAACGTGGTCGCCACCCTGTACGACGACGTGGCCGTGTACCGCACCATGCGGCGGCGGCTGACCTTCGCCGTCCCCGCGGCCGCGACCGGAGCGATGACGGTGCGCATCCACATCGACACCGAGCGCGAGGACCTGCCCCCGGGCGGCGCCCTTCCCGCCGCACCCATCGACCAGCGGATCCCCGTCCAGTGACGCTGCGCGGCGCGCTTTCGGCCCTTCTCACCCCGGTGCTGCTGATGGCGGCGCCGGGCGTGGCCGTGCGCGCCGCAGCCCAGACCACGCCTCCGCCGCCGCAGTGGAAGTCGTCGGTCACCGCCAGCGTGCAGGTGGCGCCGCCGCCCATCCTGCTGACGACCACGCGCGACCTGTACTTCGGCAGCGTGGGCCCCGGCCAGGTGGTCTCGGTCCCCGCGCGGCCGGCGTACCCCGTGGGCACCTGGGCGGCCGGCGTGCGCTTCGGCAACCTGGCCAAGACGGTGACCTACGGCGTGCGCTTTACCCTTCCCACCCAGCTCACCAGCGGCACGGCCACCATTCCCGTCACCTGGACGGGGACGCAGTACGGCTGGCTGTGCGTGTGGAACGCCACCAGCGGCACGCCGGGGGTGTGCGCGGTGCAGGACGCCTCGTTCAGCCCGGCGTCGTACACGGCCGCCAACCTGGTCATCAACCTGCCCAACAACACGCCGCAGAACCACGTGTTCGCCGCGGACGTGTACGTGGGCGGCCAGCTGACCGTCCCCGCGGGCGCGCTCAAGCCCGGCACCTACGCGGCCCCCATCACCATCACCGTCACGGTGATCGGCTGACGGCCGTGCCCCGCCCCTGGCGCGCCCGCGCCGCCTCGCTGCTGCTCCTGCTCATCGCCGTAGCCGTCCCCCGCCCCGCTCCCGCCCAGGAGGAGGGGCTGTTCGAGCTGCACCTGACCGCCATCCCCGACATCCGCACCGTCACCGTCGTGCTGGACCCGCGCGGCCAGCCGCTGGTGCCCCTGCGCGCCACGCTGGAGTACCTGCAGATCCCCTTCGAGGACCGCGGCGACACGCTGGCGCTGCAGTGGCCGCCAGGCGTGTGGAGCACGCGGGTGGACCTGGCGACGCGCGCGGTCGTGTCCGGCGGCACGTCGTTCATCGTGGGGGAAGAGGAGTGGCTGCGCCGCGAGCGCGAGGCCTTCCTGTCCCCCGCGGCGCTGGGGCGGGTGCTGGGCGTGCAGGTGAACGTGGACTGGGAGAACGTCAGCATCCTCTTTGCCGGCCCCGTGGAGTTCCCCGCCGTGCGCCGCGCGAGCGACGCGGCGCGCCGGCAGGGCGGCGGACGCGGCGCCGCGCGCGAGGCGGAGCCGGACGTGCCGTATCCATCGCGGAACGGGGGATTCGCGGCGGGTTGGGGGGTAGCGGGAACGGTGACCAACACGGAGTTCCAGGGGCGGATACGGGCGGACCTGGGCGTGGCCGCCGGCGGCGGCGCGCTGGAGGGCGGCGGCGCCGCGCTCTTCGACACCGCGGGGATCCGCATCGCCGATCCGCGCCTGCAGTATGCGCGCGCCTTTCCGCGCAGCCAGGTCGTGCGCCAGGTGCGGCTGGGGGACGTGCTGAGCGAGGGGCTGGTCTCGCGCACGCTCTTCGGCTTTACGGTGACCAACGAGCCCATCTACGCGCCCTCCTACTTCGGCGAGGCGCTCATCCGCCCCGTGGTGCCGGCGGGGTGGGAGTACGAGGTGTACCAGGGCGAGCAGCTGGTGGGCGTGGGCACCCCCAACTCGCCGGAGCCGATCGCCGCGCAGCTGGGATACGGCGCCACCCCCGTCCGCATCCGCCTGCTGGGCCCCGCCGGGCAGGAGCGCACGGAGGAGCTGACCTTTCTGGTCCCCGCGCTGCAGGTGCCCACGGGGGAGTGGCGGTACCGCGCCGGCGGGGGCGCCTGCCGCTATACGACGTCGTGCGACGGATTCGGCTACGGCGACGTGCGCTATGGGGTAAGCCGCAGCCTGACCGTCGGCCTCGGCGGCGAGCACACGGTGCGCGACAGCGGCTCCGCCACGCGGCCCTATGGGATGCTGAGCTACGGGCTGCGGCCGGACCTGCGGATGGAGCTGCGGATGCGGGCCGGCGCGCTCGCGCACGGCACCCTGTACCGCTACGACCGCTACGGCGGCTGGCGCGTCTCCGGCGGCTGGCAGCGGCAGGAGGAGCTGGTCTCGCTGGCGGAGCCCGTCTGGTTCGGCGAGGGATCCGCGGCGCTGCGGGGGCCCTTCCCCGGGCGCGGGCGCGCGCTGATCGTGCAGGGGCGGGCGCGCAGCCGGCCGGACGGCGCGGCGCCCGCGTGGCAGGCGGGGGTCACCTCCGGCTACGGACGGGTGCAGCTTGCGCTGGGGTACGAGAGCGGCTTTCAGCCGGTGAACGTGGCCACGGTGATGGCGCACACCTTTCTCCCGCGCCACCTGCTGCGCCGGCTGCGGGACGTGAACGTGAACGCGCGGGTGGACTACGGCGGGTCGACGGTGCAGAACGCGTCGCTGGGCGTCACCTTTCGCACCGGCGAGTGGGCCAGCGTGAGCGTGGCGGGGGGATGGCAGGGCTCCACCGGCTCGCCCTCCCTGGCGCTGACCTTCATCACCCGCGCCCCCGCCGCGTACTTCCAGGCCAACGCGTTCAGCGAGGGCGGGCGCTCGGGCGCGTTCGTCACCGCGGGCGGCGGCGTGGCGTGGGGGCCGGAGGGGACGGCGGCCAGCCCGTTCGAGACGCTGGGGCGCGCGGGGGTGAGCGGGCGCGTGTTCGTGGACGAGGACGGGGACGGGGTGATGGATGCCGGCGAGGAGCCGGCGGCGTTCGTGCCGGTGGTGGTGGGCGGGGAGCGGGCGATGACGGACCGCCAGGGACGCTACGCGGCGTGGGGGCTGCTTCCGTACGCGGTGCTCCCGGTGGGGATCGACACGCTGAACATGGCGTCGACGGACCTGGCGCCCGGCGCGGCCGAGGCGCTGCTGCGCCTTACGCCCAACCTGTACGCGCCCATGGACCTGCCGCTGGTGCGCACGCGCGAGGCGTATGGCCGGGTGCAGTGGTCCGGCCCGCCGCGCGGCCTGGCCGGCATCACCGTCGAGGCGCGCCGCGCGGGCGACACGTCGCCCCGCCGCGTGGTCACCTTCAGCGACGGCGAGTTCTACTTTCCGCGCCTTCCCGCGGGCACCTGGACGCTCACCGTGGCCGCCAGCTCGCTGCAGGCGCTGCGCGCCGCACCGGATCCGCAGCCCGTAATCTTTACCGTCCCCGCCACGGCCGGCGCGGATCCGGTGCAGGTCGCGCCCATCCAGCTTCGTCCCGGCGGCTGAGGAACAGAACTTAGCCTCACACGGAGTCAGCGATCGGATTCGTGAGAGTGTGGTAAAATGTTGTGAATCACTGATGTTCCGGAAGAGCCTGCCAGACTCTACGGGCGAAAATCCCCGACTCTGCCGCCCGACTTATCCCAAAACTATCCCCCACTTGCAA
>DASTVC010000589.1:0-2922 GCA_035759295.1 Longimicrobium sp.
GCAGCAGCGCGGGGGCCAGGAACGCCCAGATCTGGTAGATGACGATGGGCGACGCCAGCACCAGCCCCGCGATCAGCGCCAGCTTGAGGGTGACGAAGAAGGGGTCGGTGGGGCTGAGGTACTTGAGCTTGCCCCCTTCCAGGAACGGCTCGATGGGGCGGATGAGCAGCGTCATCGCCTCCATCTTGTCCACCAGGATGAAGCCGGCGATGGCGCCCACGACAATGGCCAGCAGGCTCCACAGGGCCCGCCAGCGCAGCTCCTCCAGGTGGTCCAGAAAGGGCATCTCGCCCGGGTTGCGTCCCAGAATGCTCATCTATCCCTTCAACCCTTCGTCACATCTCCAGAGATCCCCGCGCGAGCCCGGCGAGGCGCCTTCCCGAACCGGAACTTTCGAATCCGGCACGTCCCCCGAAATTGTCATTTCGAAGGAGCGCCGCGCAAACCCGTCGCGGGCGACAAACCCGGCGCGCGACTGAGAAATCTGCTCTCCGCGCGCGGGTGGCCTGTTCCGCCAGCGGGAATCGGCCCTGTCCAGCCATTGGTCCGCCGCAGGTGCGGAGCGGGCTGCCGCGTCCGGCCTCGTGGTCGCCGACAGCAGATTCCTCGGCCCTGCAACCCGTCGCGCGCGGGGCGGACGACGGAGTGGCCGGGCCTCGGAATGACAGATCCGTGTATTCCCCAGACTACAACGCGTCGCAGCCGTCAGGATGACAGTACGCGTGGAATCACCCGGTAGGGCTTGTCATCCTCATGCGTCCGCATCCGCGTCCGGCGGGGGTGCGCCGGCTTCGGGGTTGCGGGGCGGCTCCAGCGGAAGCTCGTAGTGCGCGCGGTGCATCTCGCGCTGGGCCTGCCGGTCGGCCAGGTCGCGGAACTCGTGGTAGAATTCCTCGGGGTCCTGGAAGTTCCGGTAGACGCTGGCGAAGCGCACGTAGGCGATGTGGTCGCGCGACTTGAGCCGGTCCATCACCATCTGCCCCAGCTCCTGGCTCTCCACCTCGCCGCTCTCGCGCCGGTCCAGCTCGCGCTCGATGTCCTCCACGATGCGGTCGATCTCCGTGGGGCTCACCGGGCGCTTGGCGGTGGCGGTGCGGATGCTCGTCAGCAGCTTGCGGCGGTCGTACGGCTCGCGCTCGCCGTCGCGCTTGAGCACCTGCAGCGGCCGCTCTTCGATGTACTCGTACGTGGTAAAGCGCCGCTCGCAGCGCAGGCACTCGCGGCGGCGGCGCACCGCGCGGCCCTCGCGCACGCTGCGCGAATCGACCACGCGGTCGTCGGTGTGGTGGCAGAAGGGGCAGCGCACGGGCTTAGAACCCCGCTCCGGACCGCCGGTTCATCGCGTTCCCATCCGCTGCAGTTCCGTCCGCGCCTCGGTGGCCTCGGGGCTGCGGGCGAAGCGCGAGACGATGGCGTTGAAGTGCGTCCGCGCCTGTGTGCGATTCCCGCGCCCAAGCTCCAGCCGCCCCATCCGGAGCAGCGCCGCGGGGGCCCTGCCCGACGTGGGATACAGCTCCACGACGCGGGCGTAGGCGGTGATGGCGCTGGCCGTCTCGCGCCCCTGCTCGTAGCTCTGGCCGATGTTGTACTGCGCGTCCGGGGCCAGCCGGTGCTGCGGGTTGGCGCGCAGGAACTCCTCGAACCCGGTGCGCGCGGTGCCCACGGAGCCGCGGCGCAGCGCACCCAGCGACGCATCGTACAGCTCCTGCGGGTCGCCGCCCTCGTCACCGCCGCCGCCGTTGGCGTCGTCGCGGGCGGCGGCCGCGGCGGCCTCCTGGGCGCGGCGGGCCTCGGCGGCGCTCTGCTCGATCTGCTGGCGCAGGCCGGCCAGCTGCGCCTGGTTCTGGCCGCTGAGCTCCTGGATCTGCACCAGCTGGCGGTCGATGGCCAGCAGCCGGTTGGCAAAATCGCCGCGCAGGCGCACGTTCTGGTCGCTCAGCGAGTCGAGCATCGCCTCCGTGCGGGCGATCAGGACGCGGAAGAGCGAGTCCTGCTGCGCGCGCTGCGAGGCCATGTCCAGCCGCAGCTGCTCTACGTCCTGCTTGGTGGCCACGCACGCGCCCAGCGGCAGCAGCGCGGCGAGCAGAAGGATGCGGCGCTTCATCGCAGCTCCTCCGGCACCACGGTCACCTGCCCGCCGATGACGCCGAACTCCGCCCGCCGGTTACGGCTCCACGACTCCTCGTCGTCCCCCTCCACCAGCGGCCGCTCCTTGCCGAAGCTGACGGTGGTAAAGCGGTCGGGGTCGATGCCGTAGTTGGCCAGGAAGGCGCGCACGGCCTCGGCGCGGCGCTGGCCCAGGGCCAGGTTGTACTCCGTCGATCCGCGCTGGTCGGCGTGGCCCTCGATGCGCAGGCGCACGTTGGGGTTGGCCGCGAGGACGGCGGCCTTGAGGCGGAGCTTGTCCTCGGCCTCACTGCCGATCTGGTCGCTGTCGTACTCGAAGAACACGATCTCGGTGAGCACCTCGCGGGCGCCGGCGGTCTCGCGCTCCACCCGCTCGCGTTCCACGCGGTCGCGCTCGGCCCGCTCACGCTCCAGGCGGTCCCGCTCCTCGTTGGCCATGCGGATGCTGTCTTCGCTCGAGACTCCGCCGCCCACGCTGGTGACGGTATCCGTAGCGGGCTCGGGCGAGGTCTGCGGGCGCTTTTTGCACGCGCCCAGGGCGGTCAGCGGGACAAGGGCACAGACGAGGACGTGGCGCAGCTTCATCGGGTCTCCCTGGCGGTCTGGAGTCGGGTTGTGCGTTTGTTGATCAAAGAACTCGGGATTTCGACTGCGTCCGACGGTTTGCGGGCACCGCGCTTCGAAAGGCATCGAACTGCGTCCGCGGGGTGCCCCTCCCCCGGCCCCTCCCCGTTCGTTCCTCACGGAGAGGGGAGAATTCGATAGAGCTACGACGGGCATCCAACTGCGTCCGAC
>DASTVC010000590.1:0-12698 GCA_035759295.1 Longimicrobium sp.
TGGCGCTCCCTCAGGAAGTCAACACTTCGAGTCAGGGGTTTCGCAGCACCCTATCAGGGAATCAATGCTGTGGTAGAGCGGTGTAGCACACGCGCTTACGAAGCATGAGCATCGCAACGCAGATGCGCGGTTAGAATCCTCGCGCATCTGCGTCTTTTTCGACCTGGGTCCGCTTCGTGCGCCTCAGAGTAGCCGTCATCCCACGAAAGGATCTGGATGCGGCGGGTGCGCCTGTCGTTCCGCAACGTCGTGATCGCGGCTGCGCTGCTGGAGGCGGGGCTGCTGCTGGGGCTGCTGATCTACCTGGCGGTCACGGAGCGCGCGCTCGTGATCTCGTTCCCAACGCGCGAGAGCATGCGGCCGGTGCGGCAGGCGGGAATGGTGGTGCCGGTGGCGGGGGTGCGGACCAGCGAGCTGAAGGACAGCTACGGCGCGGCGCGCTCCGGCGGACGCGCGCACAAGGGCGTCGACATCTTCGCGCCCAGGGGCACGCCAGTGGTCGCGGCGGCGGCGGGGACCATCGTAAAGCGCGACAGCAACGGGATCGGCGGGCTGTCGGTGTACGAGCGTGACCTGGACGGCCGCACCATTTACTACTACGCCCACCTGAACGGCTGGCGCGCCGGCCTCAAGGAAGGCGACCTGGTGCGCGCGGGTGATACCATCGGCTACGTGGGGAGTACGGGCAACGTGAGCGGCTCGCCCCACCTGCACTTCAGCGTGCACGTGGTGAACGACCCCAACCGCTGGTGGCACGGGCGCGACGTGAATCCCTACAAGCTGCTGCGGGGCGCGGCACCGGCCCAATCTCCGTAGCGCCCCTGGTGGCCTACGTGCGCCGGAAGGCGAATTCGTGGCCGTTTTCGGTATACAGCTTCAGCATCCCGCCTTCCATCCTCCAGCGAAACCGCAGCACCCCATCCTCCTCCTCGTCGTCCGACGTAAGGATGAGCGAGTCGGCGTCCACCGTCCAGGCGCCCTCGGCCGTCTGCCGGGACTCCCCGGACTCCTCGTCGAGATTCGCCGTTGCCTCCATCATGAAGCGCCCCTCCGGCGTCAGCACCAGCGACATCGTGAGCACCACGACGTCTGCTTCCTCGGGCGAGGGTGCGGGGAGGGCGTGGCCGTTGACCTCCGCCAGCATGTAGCTCCCGGCCATCTGCGCGGCGGCGGGCGCCGGGGCGAGGCACGCCGCGAAGGCAAGGACGACGAGCGTGACGATGGATCGCATGGTGCACCTCGGCTTCGGGTGGGGAGCCGCCTGACGGGCTCGTACGGGGGCGGGGCGTCTACGCGCCGGGGATGCAGCGCGAGCGGGCGACGAGCAGCGCCGCTTCGGCGTCGCCCGTGGAGGCGTGGTGGTCCTGCAGCGCCGCGGCGGCCGCGTCCAGGCTCTCGCACAGCTGGTTTACGATGGGCTGCGGAATGCCGCTGAGGTTCAGCGTGCGCCACTCCTCCGACTCCAGCGCGGCCCGCGCATCGTGCACGCGGCCGTCGCGCAGGTCGATCAGCAGCCGGTCGATCCACTCCACCAGGTGCGCCGACCCCTGCGAGCCAGGAAAGACGTCCTCATCCCCATCCGCCGCGTGCCCGTTCATCCATCCTCCCGAGTCAGAGTGCAATCCGCGCAGGCGGATGTGGTGGAAAGCGGGGATCAATAGGCCCGCCGGCGGAGGAACCTGCTACGACGGGGCAGTGGAGGATCAATCCCACCAGAGAAGGATCGTCTCCTGGCCATTGTCGGTCACCGGGTCGAAGCCCTCGTCCTCCATCTCGCGGTTCGCGATCTCGAAGAGCACGCGGCGGCGGGCCGCATCCGCCGGGAGCTGAATGCGCAGGCTGTCGGCGTAGGGGCCGCCCAGCGACCGCTCCTGCTCGTCGTCGCGAATGCTGTCGGCGGCGATCACCACCCGCTCCGCCCCGGCGGCGTACAGCGCTTCCACGAACTCCAGCGCTTCTTCGGCAGCGAAGCGGTTGGACGCCAGCGGGCCCTTCTGACCGTTCGCGCGCAGCCATTGCAGCGCTTCGGGATCGTCGGCCCCGATCTGCTCGCCGCCGATCTGGTGCGCGCTCTCCGTGCTCTCTCGCGCGGTTTCCAGGTTGGCCGCGATCCCCTGCATGGTGGCGGTCCGGAACGGCGAAAGCGCGGACTGGATGCGCGGGGCGAGCGCATCCAGCACCCGCAGCTCGTCCTCCGTCGCGCCGGCGAGCAGGGTGTCGGCCAGCCTTGTGCCGGCCGTTCTCCGAAGCAGCTTCAGCGCGTCGTCGAATCCGGATCCCCACCGGGAAAGGTGTCCGCCGAATGCGCTCCACAGCGCCTGCAGGCGGCCCAGGTCGTCGGCGTGGCGCAGCAGGTCGGGGGCAGGCATGGGCAGCGCGAGCGCCGCCAGCTCCTCCGGCGTGCGCGCCTGCCTCGCCTGCCCGCCCATCTTGCCAAAGCGGACGAAGTCGCCGCCGCACTGGTCCAGCGCCGCCAGCAGCCCCTCCACGCTTTCGCGGGTGAGCGGGCGACGAGACACGTCCAGCATCGATCTACGCTCCCGGTCGGTGGATGGCTACGACAGCTTTGCCAGACGCTCGACCGCGGCCAGCAGCGTCTCGTCCTTCTTGCAGAAGCAGAACCGCACCTGCTGCGCGCCGTCTTCCGGGCGGTGGTAAAAGCTGCTGCCGGGGACGCAGGACACGCCCACGTCGCGCACCAGGTGCATGGCGAAGTCCACGTCGTTGGCGAACCCGAAGCCGCTGATGTCCGTCATCACGTAGTACGCGCCCTCCGGCCGGGTAACGCCGAACCCCGCCTTTTCCACCGCCGGGAGAAACAGGTCCAGCCGCGCCTGGTATTCCGCGCGCAGTTTGTCGTAGTACTCCGCCGGGAGCGACAGCGCAAAGGCGCCCGCGGCCTGCAGCGGCGCGGCGGCGCCCACGGTGAGGAAGTCGTGCACCTTGCGGATGGCGGCGGTGATGTGCGGCGGCGCGATGGCGTACCCCACCCGCCACCCCGTCACCGAGTACGTCTTGGACATGGAGTTGATGACGACGGTGCGCTCGCGCATCCCCTCCAGCTGCGCCATGCAGATGTGCGAAGCCGGCGTGCCGTCGGCGTGCGCGTAGAGGATGTGCTCGTAGATCTCGTCCGTGATGCAGAGCACATCATGCTCGATGCACAGCGCGGCGATGAACTCCATCTCCTCGCGGGTGAACACCTTGCCCACGGGGTTGTTGGGATTGCAGAGGATGATGGCCTTGGTGCGCTCCGAGAACGCCGCGCGCAGCTCGTCGGGATCATAGCTCCACGTCGGCGGATGCAGCTTGACGTAGACGGGGTTGGCGCCGGAGAGGATGGCGTCGGGCGCGTAGTTCTCGTAGAACGGCTCGAAGATCACCACCTCCTCGCCGGGGTCCACCGTCGCCATCAGGGTGGCGATCATGGCCTCGGTGCTGCCGCAGGTGACGGTGACCTCGCGCTCGGGGTCGATCTCCAGTCCCAGGTGCCACGCCGTCTTCCTCGCCAGCGCCTCGCGAAAGTCGCGCGCGCCCCAGGTGATGGCGTACTGGTTCACGTCGTTGCCAATGGCGTCGATCGCCGCCTGCTTGATGGCCTGCGGAGCGCCGAAGTCAGGGAACCCCTGCGCCAGGTTCACGGCGCCGTACTTCATCGCCTGCCGCGTCATCTCGCGGATGACGGACTCGGTGAACCGGCTCGCCTTTTCGGATACGCCGGACCTGCTGGAAACCGTCGTCATGGCGGATGTCGCTGATCGGATGGAGAATTGCGCGAAACGGGATGGCAATGTACGCGGTGCGCCGGCGGAAATCGAACTGCGCCCACGGGTGCCCCTCCCCCGGCCCCTCCCCGTTCGTTCCTCACGGAGAGGGGAGGCGTTGCCGCAAGAGATGAAACTCGTCGAAGGAGATCCCACTGGCGCCCGACGGAGCCCCCTCTCCCCCGGCCCCTCTACCCGCTCTGCGGGAGAAAGGGGAGAATTCGATCCCGCTACGAAGGATTTCTGCCGTTCTCCCTCCCCCACGCAGT
The DNA here is from genome assembly GCA_035759295.1 of Longimicrobium sp. Taxonomy (GTDB): domain Bacteria; phylum Gemmatimonadota; class Gemmatimonadetes; order Longimicrobiales; family Longimicrobiaceae; genus Longimicrobium. The sequence goes on from DASTVC010000590.1 coordinate 4,034, forward strand.
TTGTGGGGGAGGGCAGGGGAGGGGGGCGCCGGCCGCTCGCACAAACCTCTCCGCAGCGTTCGCCCGCTTTACTTCCCCGTCTCCTCCAGCAGCTTCCGGTAGGCTGCCAGTTCGGCGAGCTTGGCCTTGCTCAGTTCCTCCAGCGCGGCCTTCCAGTCGTCGCGGTATCCGCGCAGCGTGTCGACCAGGGCCTGGGTGATGGCCAGGTTGCGGAACCACTTGCGGTCCGCCGGCACCACGTACCAGGGGGCCGCCTCCGTGCTGCAGCGGCTGAGCGCGTCCTCGTAGGCTTCCTGATACTCGTCCCATTTTTCCCGCTCGCGCCAGTCGCCGGCGGAAAGCTTCCACGCCTTGCCCACCTCTTCCTCGCGCTCTTGCAGCCGCTCCTCCTGCTCCTTCTTGCTGATGTGCAGAAAGAACTTGAGGATGATGGTGCCGCTGTCGGCCAGCAGCGCCTCGAACTGGTTGATGTGCTCGTAGCGCGCCTGCCACACCTTTTCCGGCACCAGGTCGTGCACGCGCACCACCAGCACGTCTTCGTAGTGCGAACGGTTGAACACGCCGAACTGCCCCTTCCCCGGCGTCACCTTGTGCACGCGCCACAGAAAGTCGTGCGCAAGCTCCTCGTCCGTGGGCACCTTGAACGATTCCACGCGCACGCCCTGCGGGTTCAGGTTCCGCATCACGGCGCGGATGGCGCCGTCCTTTCCGCTGGTGTCCATCCCCTGCAGCACCATCAGCACGCTGTTCACGCCAGCCGCGTGCAGCTCTTCCTGCAGCACGTCCAGCTCGGCGTTCAGCTCCTCGAAGCGCGCCACCCCGGCCGCCTTGTCCATCCCGCCAGACTCCGCCGGGTCGTAGTCCTTCAGGCGCACCCGGGTGCCGGGCTCGATGCGGGCTGCGTAGGGCATGCGGGCTCTTCTCCTGTGGATGGATGCGCGTCCGCCGCGCGTGGTGGTTTCGGTAGATGACGATCGGTACCGCGTGCCGCCCTATTCCCTATTCCCTATTCCCTATTCCCTATTCCCTATTCCCTATTCCCTATTCCCTATTCCCTATTCCCTGAAGGATGGGCGGATGCGGAAGCGGCCGCAGACGCTGCACGATTCCCGCCGTGGCGAGCGCGCGCTCCTCCCCCTGCGGCGGCGCGACGATCTGCAGCCCCACGGGCATCCCGGCGGAGTCCAGCCCCGCGGGGACGGATGCCACCGGCAGCCCTGTCATGCTCAGCACAAAGGTGGGGGCGAGCCAGTCGACGTAGGTCTCCATCTCCTTGCCCGCCACCGTGCGGGGATAGTTCTCCGTCACGGGGAAGGGCGGGACGGCCATGGTGGGCGTCAGCAGGTGATCAAAGGTGCGGAAAAGGCCGCGGAACTCCTCCCAGATGCGCTTGCGCGTCACCTCCGCCTCCGCCAGCTCCACGGGCGTGACCTTGAGCCCCGCGCGCACGTTGTTGGCCACGTTCACGCCAAAGTCGTCGACCCTGTCCAGGTACGGATAGAGCTGCGAGACGAACCAGTGTCCGCGCAGCGCCAGGAACGGCTTGCGCGCGTAGGCCAGGTCCAGCTCGATCTCCTCCACCTCCGCCCCGGCATCCCGCAGCGCGAAGGCGGCGTCGCGGCACACGCGCTCCACGTCGGGGTCGATGCCGATCCCGGCGATGTCGCGGCAGTAGGCGAAGCGCTTGCCCCGCACCTCCGCGCCGCGCACCGCCGCCGCGAAGTCGCGACCCACCATCGGCTGCGCGAGAGGCGCGTACTCGCCGGGGCCGGCAATGGATTGCAGGCCCAGCGCCACGTCTTCCGCCGTGCGCCCCATCACCCCGGTTACCTGGATGGGGTCCCACGCGTACTCCTGCGGCCACGTCGGGACCAGGCCGACGGAGGGGCGCAGGCCCACGACGCCGCAGAACGACGCGGGAATGCGCAGCGATCCGCCCAGGTCCGTCCCCTGCGCCAGGGCGAACATCCCCGTGGCCAGCCCCGCCCCCCCGCCGCCCGTGCTGCCGCCCGGGCTGCGTTCCGGGTTCCACGGGTTGCGCGTGACGCCGAAGATCGCGTTGAAGGTGTTGCCCCCCGCCGCGAACTCCGGTGTGTTCGTCTTCCCCAGGATCACCGCGCCGGCCGCGCGCAGCCGCTGGACGACGGCGGCGTCCTCCGCCGGCACGTGGTCGGTGAACAGCGGCGAGCAGTAGGTGGTGCGGACCCCCGCGACCTCCGTCACGTCCTTGATCCCCACGGGGAGCCCGGCCAGCGGCCCCACGTCCTCGCCGCGCGCGATCCGCCGCTCCAGCGCCTCCGCCTCCTCGCGCGCCCGGTGGTTCAGCGTGACGACGGCGTTGAGGGTGGGATTGTGCCGCTCCACCTGCGCCATGCACGCGTCCAGCACCTCCACGGGCGAGACTTCGCGGGCACGCACCCGCCGCGCGATCTCGTGCGCGGGAAGAAGGGCGATCGAATCGTCAGGCATCAGGCGAGGCGGGATTGCGTGAGATGTTGGATTCCGCGGTGAACATGATTCACCAGATACGCGTGACTGGGTACGCGTCCAGCGCAGTGTCGGCGCTTACGATCTGGTGATCCTCCGCAATCGCCTGTGCGATCAGCAGCCGATCGAAGGGATCGCGATGGTGAAGCGGGAGTGGCGAGAGCGCGAGCACATGATCCGTGGTCACGTTCAGGACATCGAACTCATTCTCGGCGATGCTCCGCAGCCAGAGATCGTCCAGAGGGCGGCTGAGGACGAGCTTGCCTGTGCCCAGCTTGATGACGATCTCCCAGGCGCTGACGACGCTCACCAGCACGCGTTCGTCAGGATCTCCGATGCGCTCGATGGCGGTGGGGCTCAGCCGTGGATCGCCATCGACAAACCAGAGATAGGTATGGGTGTCAAGGAGGAGGCCCACGGCTCACACGTAGTCGTGAAAGTCGTCGGGCGTGGCGTCGAAGTCGTCGGCCATGTGGACGATCAGCCCGCGCGCGCTGCCGGGCCGACGCGGCGCGCGGACACGGCGCAGCGGGATGATCTTGGCGACCGCTTCTCCTTCGCGCGTGAGAATTAGCTCCCCATTTCGCGAAGCCTCGTCAACCAGATCCAGCAGTCGTTGAGGGGCGCCCTTCAGATCGACAGCAGGAACTCCCATTGGACACTCTCCGGAAAATTCGACGGGTACATCGTCAGACAAACATAATGGATCGCACAACGCAAGCCCATCCGGCGTAGCTACCGCGGCTCCAGCGAGTCGTGCTCGGGGCCGCTGCCGGAGAGGACGACCACGGCGTCGAAGCCGTAGAGCACCTGCAGCAGCTCGTCCGGCAGGGGGCCCAGGCGCGGGATGCGCGCGCGGATGGGACGCAGGTCGAACACCGTCCACCGCTGCGGATCCGCCGCGTCGAAGAAGGGTTTTGCCCACGCCTCCGTCGCCATGTCTACCGGGGCCTCGGCGGTGGTGAAGGCGCGCGGATCGATCATGGCGTGCATCGTCCCCGCGCCGCCCATCATCAGCACGCCGAACGAGCGGCTGCCGTGCACGTCCGCGATCTCCGACGCCAGCGTGCCCAGGTCGAACACCTGCGTAAAGGTGCGGCCGCGCACCATGTGGCTGGCGCCGAACTTCATCATCACCCGCGGCATCTGGCCGTCGCGCTCCGCGGCCTCGCGCAGGTAGCGCATGAACTGGCGCTTGTTCAGCTGCGCGCGGGCGTAGTTGGACTCGTAGCCCTGTCCGCGCCCCCAGTATCCGTTGATCTCCCGCGTCTCCTGCAGCAGGCGGATGATGCGGTCCGCCTCACTCCCCGCCTCCGGCGCGTACGCCTGGCGCAGCGGCGCGTACCAGTCGTCCGCGCCGCCGAACATCATCAGCAGCCCCGGGTTCTGGGTGGCCAGCGCCTGCGCCAGGGCCGAGTCGGCGCGCGCGATGGCGCTCTCCGCCGCCGCGCGGGCCGCCAGGTTCGGCGCGATGTCGCGCAGCCGGCGCAGGGCGTAGCGGTCGCCCACGATGTCGTAGTCCAGCCCCCACAGCACGTCGGCGCCGCCGCCGGCCGCGGCGACGGCGGTGCGCAGCAGCGCGGCGTCTTCGCGCCAGCGGTAGAAGGGCGCGCCGGGAAAGTAGTCGCGCTGAAAGGCCAGGAACGCGGTGCCGGTGGTGTCCGCCAGCAGGCGGCGGTTGAGCTCCGCCGCCATCGCGTCGCCCGTCTCGATGGCCAGGTGCCTGTACCCGTGCGGCGCCAGCTCGCGAAACAGCCCCGCCGCGATCAGCGGGATCTCCGCCACCCCGTGCTCCTCGCCGATCAGAAAGAACTGCGCGTCGCGCCCCGCGGCCACCAGTAGCTCCCCGCCCGCGCCCGACAGCCGCCCGTCCGGCGTGGCCTGCATGAGGTGCGCGTTCGCCCGCAGCAGCGCCGTCAGTGAGTCCTGCGCCCGCGCCTCACCCACACACAACACGAGCGCCGGCAGCGCCAACGCCATTACGCGGCGCATGAGGCTGTTTGGTTGGGTCGTCAACCGCACTCCAGAGGTTCGTGGGAGACTGGGGACTTCACTGGTCCGAGGTGGATCGTAGGAGAGCCGAGCGTGTCCGCTCTGGAGCGAATGAATTCGCCGGTGGAAAATCGCGAAATCCGCCTTCGCGGATCGTGGCCGCAAGCCCCTCGCGTCCACTGATCACGAGCATCCCGACAATAGATTTCTCAGTCGCGCGCCGGGTTCCAGGTCGCGGAAGGCTCTGCGCGGCGCTCCTTCGAAATGACAATTTTTCGCGTCGAGGACAGCGCCCGGTTGCGGACGCGCCGGCGTATGGGATACCGCACACCGCCGGGCCGCCGAGTCCGCGCAGGCGGACTTTGTGACGTTGTAGCCGCGGTTTCAACCGCCAAGGACGAGGCCCGCCGACGACGCCTGGTTGCGGACGCGCCGGCGCATCGGACGCCGCACACCGCCGGGCCGCCGAGTCCGCGCAGGCGGACTTTGTGTAGTTGTTGCCGCGAATTTATTCGCCCTTGCGGGCGGATGGCACGCATCCATCCGGAGCGCGATTACCCGACCCCGCCCCTCACGTCCGCGCGTACTTCCAGTGGCGAGACTTGCCTTCGGACATCCACTCCACCGCCTGCTGCAGGCGCTTCTGGCGGGTGGCGTCGGTCTTGGCCTCGGTGATCCACTCCACGTACTCGCGACGGTGGCTGGGGCTGAAGGCGGTGAAGGTCACCAGCGCCGCCTCGTTCCCCTCCAGCGCGGCCGTCAGGTCGTCGGGCACCGCCAGCTCGGGGCGCTCCGCCGGCTGTTTGCGGGAGGTCGCCTTGACGCCGGCTTCGTTCAGCCGCATGGCCTGGTGGATGTAGTCGATGATCTCTTCGCGCGGCGGCAGGTCTGCGATGGAGGTGATGCGGCCGAAGTGGCCGGCAGCCTGCCGCGCCCTGTCATCCCCCTGCTCCAGGAAGAGCGAGCCCTTCCAGAAGCCGAACGCGCAGTGCTGCTTGAACGCCGCCATGTTGCACAGCATCCCCCGGTATTCGAAGTGGGGCGAGCTCCACTTCATTGCCTCGACAACCTCCGGACACGCCTCGTGCACCACCTCGCGCAGGTGGCGCAGGATGGGCTGGGCGAAATCCGCGGACTTCGTAATGTACGCGTCCATGCGGGGGTCTCTGGTGCCCATGCTCGCGGCTCCGGGTTGCGGGGAGGGGGGTCCGATGGAGGGATCAATCCTGGGATGGCGTGCCGCCGCATTTGGAGCAGTTGCGGCCGGGAAGGTAGATCTCCACCTGCGCGTCGGCAAAGAACAGGGGCCACAGCGAGGGGCGCACGTGCCGCTCGCCGATCTCCAGCGTCTCGGCCGTGGGCGTCACCGTCCGCCCGATGCGGGCCACCACCAGGCTAAGCCCGCCGGAGTAGCTGGCGTTCACCCAGCGTGGGTAGTCGGGAAGGCCGTCGTCGTCCTGGTCGGGGATCTCGTGGTCGCGGACACCCACGCCGCCCTCCACGAAGATCCAGCGCACCTCCTCGTGCGGGCCCACCGCGGGGTACGAGGGGGCGGCGAACAGCATCCCCACCTCCGCCACCACGAAGCGGTCGGGGTTGTCGAACAGGTACAGGTGCGTGCCGCAGCTGGTGCTGGCGGGGATGAAGGGAAATCCGCCCGCCTTGCACACCACCTGCACCTCGTCCGTAACCTGCGCGCCCACGGAGACGGAGAGCCCCGTGCGCGTCCCCAGCCCGAACCCCACGCCGATGCCGATGGCCTGCGCCGGGAGCGAGGCGGGGATCGCGAGCGCCAGGATCGCCATGGCGATGCATTGTCGGCGCGGGAGAGGGGACCTGAAGTCTCGCATGACCATGTCTCCGTGGAGAGTCATCCCGCGCGCCGGACCCGCTGCATCCGGACCGCCAATCTGCACCGAAGATCCGCCGTACACAACTCTTTCGTCATCCCCGTGAATCTTCGCCGTTTGGGGGATCCGCCGCCTGCGCATCACATGGCTCCGCACCCCGGTTTTTCCGCATCCGCCGACGACATCGAATCCGCAAAAAGCCGGGTCGGCGGATGAGGGGCCGCGTCAGAGGGGGCCGGGGGCGTGCGTTCAATCGCGACCATAGGAAAGACAACGTCCATCACCACGGGGGTAGGACGATGAAGAGAATCACGGTCCTCGCGACCCTTGCCTGTATCGCCACGGCCGCGGCGGCATGCGCCGAATCCGCCGGCCGGACGGACCTTGCCGCCACGCCGGAGGCGCACACGCTGCCGGCCTTCGGCTCCGAGGCGGAGCTGGGCGCCTACCTGCGGCGGCTGGCCAAGGAGCAGCAGGCAATGCAGCGGCAGGAGGTCGACGAGGGCGTCACTTTCGAGATGCCGGAGCCGGTGACGGCGGAGCCCATGGCGGCGGGCGTGGAGGCCGGCGTGGCCCAGGATGTCTCGTCGCGGGCGGAGGGCGAGTCCGTGACCAACGTGCAGCACGCGGGGGTTGACGAGGGCGGCATCGTAAAGGTGCACGGCGACTACCTGGTAATGCTGCGCCGCGGCCGGCTGTTCACCGTAGCCGTCGGCGGCGACGCGCTGCAGCCGGTCTCGGCGGTGGATGCGTTCGGGCCCGACATTGACCCCAGCGCCAGCTGGTACGACGAGCTACTGGTCTCCGGCGACGCGGTGGTGGTGATCGGATTCAGCTACGAGCGCGGCGGCACGGAGGTGGGGCTGTTCCGCATCTTCCCCGACGGACGGCTGCAGCACCGGTCCACCTATCACCTGCGCAGCAACGACTACTACTCGTCGCGCAACTACGCCAGCCGGCTGGTGCAGGGCAAGCTGGTCTTCTACACGCCGCTCTACCTGCAGCTGAACGAGGAAGACCCGTTCGCCGGCTTTCCCGCCGTGCGCCGCTGGCATCCCGGCGTGCAGGACGATGAGTTCCATCGCCTGCTCCCCGCCACCCGCGTCTACCAGTCCGGCCGCGAGCTGAACCCGGACGGCGGATTGGCGCTGCACACCGTGACCGTCTGCGACCTGCAGTCAGAGGAGATGGCGTGCGAGGGGACGGCGGTTCTGGGGCCTCCGGGGCGCGTGTTCTACGTCTCCCCCGGCGCCGTGTACGTGTGGGTGAGCGACTGGGTGCGGCGCGAGGGCGAGAAGCCTTCGGAGAGCATGGTGTACCGCATTCCGCTGGACGGCGCCGGCCCCAGCGCGCTCGCGGTCCGCGGCAGCCCGGTGGACCAGTTCTCTTTCCTGGAGAGCGCGGACCGCCACCTGAACGTGCTGGTGCGCGCCGGCGCGGACGGCGACGGGATGTGGCACGGCGAGACGACCGGCGGCGCCACCTCGCTCCTCCGCGTCTCGCTGGACAGCTTTGGCGACGGCGGCGCCCGGGCCCCGGCGAACGCCTACCGCGCGCTGCCTTCGCCGGAGGGCTACACCTTCCAGAACCGCTTCGTGGGCGACTACCTGCTGTACGGCACGGGGAGCGGATGGGGTCCGCCGGAGCAGCGCGCGCACTCCACGCTGTACGCGGTGCCGTGGGTGGAGGGGCCTGTGGCCCAGCTGCCGCTGCCGCATGGCGTGGACCGCATCGAGGCCATGGGCGGCGACGCGGTGATCGTGGGGACGGACGGGCAGAACCTGCACTTCAGCGCAGTGACACTGGGCGACCGGCCGGCGCTGGCGCAGCGCTACGTGAGCGCCAACGCGTCGCAGGGCGAGCTGCGCAGCCACGGTTTCTTCTACAAGCCCGACGGGCGCGACGGCGGCATCCTGGGCCTGCCCATCCGCGGCGAGGGGGTGCCCGGCTACGCGCACCTGCGCGAGGGCTCGGCGTCCATCCTGTTCCTGCGCAACCGCCCCTCACGCTTCGAGGAGCTGGGCGAGCTGGCCGCCGGAAACGACGGATCCGCGGATGACGGCTGTCGCGCCAGCTGCGTGGACTGGTACGGCAACGCGCGCCCCCTCTTCCTGCGCGGCCGCATCTTCGCGCTGCTGGGCTACGAGATCGTGGAGGGGCGCCTGGACCGCGGCGGGATTCGCGAGGCGCGGAGGATCAGCTATGCGCCGCGGGCGGTGGTGGCGGAGGGGCGGTGAGGGTGTGAGGGTGTGAGGGTGTAAGGGTGTGAGGGTGAACGGGTGAACGGGTGAACGGGTGAACGGGTGAACGGGTGAACGGGTGAACGGGTGAACGGG
>DASTVC010000591.1:0-7459 GCA_035759295.1 Longimicrobium sp.
AGATAATGCGTTCGATGGCGAGATGGTTCCGCATCCCACTCCGTTAGAAGGTCGCTGTCATTCTGAGGAAGGCGCCGCGCAAAACCGTCTTCACGCTCCAGGACCTGTGCGCCGACCGAAGAATCTTTGTCGGAAACGGGCGGGTCTCGCGCCGGGACCGACGTCGCCGACAGGACCGTGCGCCCATCGTAAAGATTCTTCGGTCGGCGCACCGGCAAGGGTGCGATTGGGAGGAACGGAGCGCGCGCCTCTCTCAGAATGACACCGTCCGCTTTATCGGTGCTCTTTTTCCGGATTCAGTATGAGAATGAGCATGAGGCCTTCCTTCCCCTTCCATCCACAAAAAAGCAGGGGCGCGAAGGATGACTCCACGCCCCTGCCCGTCGGAACGGATGTGAGCTACGCGCCGGTGCCTGCCCCGCCGCGCAGGATGCCCGCGACCGCTTCGTCCAGGGCGCGGTCGCCGTCGCGCCAGCCGCGCCGCTGCGCGTCCAGCCGGTGCGCGGCGTTCTTCCACTCCGCGCGGAGCCCGACGATGATGCGCCGCAGCGAGTCCGCAGAAGGCCCGCCGCCGTATGCCGCCGACGCGGCGACGGCCGCGGGGTCCATCCACGCCGCGTCCGCCTGCAGGCCGTGCTCGCGGAACAGGCGCTCGGCAGACTCCGCCAGCGGCTCGCCGCGCTCGCTGGCGCCGGTGACCAGCGCGCCCACCAGGTGGTGCGCACTGCGGAAGGAAATGCCCGCCCCCAGCACCAGCCGGTTCGCCAGCTCCGTCGCAAGGGTGAATCCCTCCACCGCGCGGCGATGCATGCTCTCCGGCTGCGGCTCCGCGCCCGCGACCACCAGCTGCGCCAGCACCACCGCCTCCGTCAGCTCGTCCAGCGCGTGCCACAGCGGCTTTACGCCCTCCGTGCCCACCGCCACCGAGTTGCTGAACGGTGTGGCGTGCATCGCCATCGCCGCCGCCGTGAACGCGCCCAGCGGCGCCCCGCCCCGCCCCTTGATGTGCTCCAGCAGAAAGGCGTTGCGCTTCTGCGGCATCATGGAGCTGGAGCCGACCAGCTGATCGGGAAAGCGGATGAAGTCGAACTCCGCCGTGCTCCACAGCTGCAGGTCCGTCGCCATCCGGCTCAGCGTCACACCGAGGGTCGTTGACGCCGCCAGCAGCCGCAGCACCAGGTCGCGCGAGGCCACGGCATCCAGCGAGTGCAGCACGCCTTCGCCAAACCCCAGCAGCCGCGCCGTCCGCGCCGGGTCGATGGGCACCGTCGTCCCGCCCGCGGCGCCGGCGCCCAGCGGGCAGCGGTCCAGCTCCGCGGCCGCCTCGGCAATCCCGCGCAGGTCCCGCTGCAGCGCCACCGCCACGCCCGACAGGTAGTGCCCGTACGTAACCGGGAGCGCCGCCTGGTAGTGCGTGTAGATGGGCATGGTGAGCCCCGCGTGCCGCTCCGCGCGCCGCACCAGCACGGCAATCAGGCGCAGCATCTCCCGCACGAGCCGGTGATAGCGGCCGCGCAGGCGCAGGCGCAGCACCGTGGCGTTGATGTCGTTGCGCGAACGCCCCAGGTGCACCGCGCCGCCCACCTCCTCCCCCAGCCGCTCGATGAGGTAGTTCTCGTACAGCAGGTACAGCCCGCGCGGCGCCGGCCGTCCCCGCAGCGCCGCGTAGTCCTGCGCCACCAGCTCGTCCATCACCGCCAGCAGCCGCCGTCCCGATTCCGCGGGGAGCAGCCCCTGCTCCAGCAGCATCACCAGGTGCGCCCGGTCGATCTGGACGTACGACGGAAGCTCCTCGCGGATCGCCTGTTCCACGTGGTCGCCAAAGACGATCTGCCGCGCGGTCCGGCTCAGCGGCCTGCGGATGCGTCCCGTGTTCTCCACTACGCCGCTCCCCCACTCGCGGATGGGGTCCGGAAACGCATGCTGGCGTGGTTCATCGGATGGGATGGGTTGATTCCGAGGATGGGAGCCGCCCGCCCGGGCGACTCCCTGGTCGTGTCGACGGGCGCTACACACGTTCCATGATCCAGCCCATCAGGTACTTCTGCAGGTGCTTGCGGTTCTCGGCCTGGTCGTAGACCACCGAGTGCGGCGAGTCCATCGCCCCGTCGCTGATCTCGTAGCCGCGGTGGGCGGGCAGGCAGTGCATCACCAGCGCGTGGGGCTCCGCGTGCGAGAGCAGCTGGTCATCCACGCAGTAGCCGCCGAACGCCTTGAGCTTGTGGTCGCGCTGGTCTTCTTCGCCCATGGAGATCCACGTGTCGGTGTAGACCACGTCGGCCCCCGCCACCGCGTCCTCCGGCCGGGTGAACAGCTCCACCACCCCACCCTCGGCGCGGGCCGCGTCCACGATGGCCTGGCTGGGCGCGTATCCCTCCGGGTGCGCCACCGTCACGCGTACGCCGGTCTTCGCGCCGCCTTCGATGAGCGAGTGGCACACGTTGTTGCCGTCGCCAACGTACGCCAGCGTGAGCCCGTCCAGCCGGCCGAAGTGCTCCTGCATCGTCATGTAGTCCGTGAGCCCCTGGCAGGGGTGCGACAGGTCGCTCAGGCCGTTGATGACGGGCACCTCGCTGTGCCGGCGCATCTCCACCAGGTCGTCGTGCTTGTATACGCGGGCCATGATCAGGTCCACGAAGCGCGAGAAGACCTTGATCTCGTCCGACAGGTCCGACAGGGTGAAGTTGCTGGTGCGCCAGTCCACGTACAGCGGCTGCCCGCCCATCTCGCCCACGCCGATCTCGAACGAGACGCGGGTGCGGGTGCTGGTCTTCTGGAAGAGCAGCCCCACCGACAATCCCTTGAGCGTGTCGGCGTACTTGCCCGGGTTCTGCTTGATGTCGATGCCGCCCTGGATGATGCGGGCCACGTCGTCGCGCGACAGGTCGCTGATGTTCAGGAACGAGCGCTCCGGGTGCCCGCGCACGGCGTAGCGGCGCCGGGTGAGCAGCTGTTCGCTGCGCAGGGCCCGCTCCTGCATGTCGGCTGGCTTGTCCACTCTCGGTATTCTCCGGTTCAGGGCTGGGGAAGGGCCGGCGCGTGGGCCGGGCCCGCGTCACTCGGGTTTACGCGCACGCCGGCGCGAATCGCGCTCACCGCCATTCGCGCAGGTCTTTCGATGTGTACGTGCTCACGTCCACGATCCTTCGCGAGGACGCCGGAATTTAACCGTGCCTCCTTCGTGCGAAAGAAGCGCTCGGGGATTCGATGAGGAAAAGACGACGCGCCCGGGCCACAGGCAGGGTCCGGGCGCGTCGTGGATGCAGGGTACAGTGGAGTGTACCGGGTTCGAACCGGTGACCTTCCGCTCGCAAAGCGGGTGGCACACGCGATTTCAGACGCTGGGCGGGTCTGTTCCGAGGCCAGGCTCACGCCCCCGCAACGGGGTAGGACCCGGCCAGCTGCTCGGCCTCGAATTCGGACATGGTGACTGCGTCTTCGTAGATCATGCGCTCGATCTCTTCCGCCATGGCTTCCAGCGCCGGCATCGAGAACACGGTGCGGATGGAGACTTCCAGGTCGAACGTGGCCTGGATCCTGGCGAGCAGACGCATGATCAGCAGCGAGTGTCCGCCCAGGTCGAAGAAGTTGTCGTGCACGCCCACGCGCTCCAGGCCCAGCACCTCCGCCCAGATCCCCGCCAGCACCTCCTCCGCGGGCGTACGCGGCGCTACGTACAGGTCCTCCGCCGACGCGAGCTCCGGGGCCGGCAATGCCTTGCGGTCCAGCTTTCCGTTCGGAGTCAGCGGCAGCGCGTCCAGCCGCACGAAGGCCGCCGGCACCATGTACTCCGGCAGCGACAGCCGCAGGTGCTCGCGCAGCGCGTCCGCGTCCGCCTCCCCGATCACGTACGCCACCAGCCGCCGATCGCCCGGCACGTCCTCCCGCGCCAGGACGACGGCCTTGCGCACCTCCGGGTGCTCGGCCAGCCGTACCTCGATCTCGCCCAGCTCGATCCGGAAGCCCCGGATCTTCACCTGGTCGTCCACCCGGCCGATGAACTCCGCCACCCCGTCGGGGCGCCACCGGCCGCGGTCGCCGGTGCGGTACATCCGCGCGCCGGGGACGCCGCGGAACGGGTCCGGGACGAACTTCTCCGCCGTGAGCGCCGCGCGCCCCAGGTAGCCGCGCGTGACGGGAACGCCGCCCACCACCAGCTCGCCGGGAACGCCGACGGGGAGCGCGTGGAGCGTCCGGTCCAGCACGTACAGCCGCTCGTTGGCGATCGGGCGCCCCAGCGGCGGCCGGCCGGGCTCGTCGCCGCACTCGTGGAAGGCGGCGCGGACGGTGGCCTCGGTGGGGCCGTAGGTATGGAGAAAGCGCCGTCCCGGCCGCCAGAGCGCCACCAGCTCGGCCGAGCACGCCTCGCCGCCGGCCGCCAGCACCTGCAGGTCGGGGAGATGGGCATGGGGAAGCGCCGCCAGCGCCGAGGGAGTGAACTTGGCGTGCGTGATCCGCTCGCTCCGGAGCTGCTCCACCAGCGCGTCGCCGGGAAGCAGGGCGTCGCGGCGGGGGACGTGGAGCGCCGCGCCCGAGACCAGCGTGGCGAAGATCTCCGCCACCGACGAGTCGAAGTGCAGCGGGGCCAGGAGAAGCTGCCGGTGCTCCGGCTCCATCCGGTAGATCCGCGCGAAGGCGGCGGCCACGTTGCACACGCTCCCGTGCTCCACCAGCACCCCCTTGGGCCGCCCCGTGGAGCCGGAGGTGTACAGCACGTACGCCAGGTTCTGCGGCCCCACGCGCGACGCCGGCGGCGCGTGGGGGAAGCCGGCGAAGCCCGCGGCCTCGTCCATCTCCACGACGTCGCGCCCCATGACCCAGGGCCGCGCCGCATGCTCCGCCCTGGTGACGACGACCCGCGCCCCCGACTCCTCCACGATGAAGGCGGTGCGCTCGTCGGGGGCCGCCACGTCCAGCGGGACGTAGGCCGCGCCCGCCTTCTGGATGCCGAGGAGGCCGGTGATCCCGTGGATCCCCGCCTCCAGGAAGAGCGCCACCCGATCCTCCGCGCGCACCCCCAGCGCGATCAGCCGGTGCGCCAGGCGATTGGCGCGGCGGTCCAGCTCGCCGTACGTCAGCGTCTCCCCCTCGTCCACCACCGCCACCGCGTCCGGCCTCCGCGCCGCCTGCGCCTCCACCAGCTCGTGGATGCAGCGGCGCGGGTATGCGGCGTCCGTCCGGTTCCACGCCTCCAGCACCAGCGCACGCTCCGCGTCGCCGAGCAGCTCCAGCCGCGAAAGCCGCACGTCCGCGTCGGCGGCCACCTGCTCCAGCACCCGCGCCAGGTGGCCGAGCATCCGTTCGGCCGTGCCGCGCTCGAAGAGGTCGGTGCTGTAGTTCAGCTCGCCGCGCAGGCCCTGGGGGGTCTCCGCGAGCGTCAGGGAGAGATCGTACTTGGCGGTCTCCATGGCCGCTCCGACGCCGCTCACCTGAAGCCCCGGAAGAGCGCCTCCCCCGCCCCCACCCGCGGCGTTCCGGAGCGTGAACATCACCTGGAAGAGCGGCGAGCGGCTCATCGACCGCTCCGGCTGCAGCTCGGCCACCAGCTTCTCGAACGGCACCTCCTGGTGCTCGTACGCGCCCAGCGTGGCCTCCCGCACCCGCCGCAGCGTCTCCCGGAAGGAGGGGTCTCCCGAGAGGTCGGTCCGCAGGACGAGCGTGTTGACGAAGAAGCCGATCAGCGGCTCCACCTCCCCGCGCGTGCGCCCAGCGATCGGGCTCCCCACCACCACGTCGTCGCTGCCGGCGTACTTGCCCAGCAGCACCTGGAAGGCGCCCAGCAGCGTCATGTACAGCGTCGAGCCCTCGCTGCGCCCCAGCGCCTGCAAGCGCTCCAGCAGCTCCGGGGAGAGCTCCACCGGGGCCGCCGCGCCCCGGTGCGTCCGCACCGGCGGGCGGGGACGGTCCGTCGGCAGCTCCAGCAGCTCCGGCGCGCCCGCCAGGCGCTCCCGCCAGTACGAGAGCTGCTGATCCAGCAACTCGCCCCGCAGGTGCTCGCGCTGCCACATGGCGTAGTCGGCGTACTGCACCGCCAGCTCCGGCAGCGGCGACTCCCCACCCTCGCGGTACGCCGCGTACAGCGCCGACACCTCCCCGAAGAGCACCCCAATGCTCCACCCGTCGCTGACGATGTGGTGCATCGAGAGCAGCAGCACGTGATCCTCCGCATCCAGCCGCAGCAGCACCGCGCGGAAGAGCGGCCCCGCGGCGAGGTCGAACGGCCGTGCCGCCTCTTCCCCGGCGCGCCGCCCGACCGCCGCCTCGCGATCCGCCTCGCTGAGCGTCGACAGATCCTCCACCGCCAGGGAGAACCCGCCGAAGGGCACGATCACCTGCACGGGCTGGCCGTCCGCCTCCGTGAAGACGGTCCGGAGCGCCTCGTGCCTGCGGACGATCTCGCCCAGCGCGCGCTCCAGCGCCGTCTCGTCCAGCGCACCCCCCAGGCGCCATGCCACGGGGATGTTGTAGACGGAGCTCCCCGGCTCCAGCCGGTCGATGAACCAGAGCCGCTCCTGCGCAAAGGAGAGCGGCAGCGCCCCCGTGCGCTCCACCGGCACCACCGGCGGCAGCACCGGCAGCCCTGCGCGGCGCATCTCCTCCACCCGCACCGCCAGCTCCGCCACCGTGGGCCCCTCGAAGAGCACCCGCAGTGGCAGCTCCACCCCGAACAGCTCGCGGACGCGCGATACCACGCGTGTGGCCAGCAGCGAGTGCCCGCCCAGCTCGAAGAAGCTCTCCGTCACCCCCACCCTCTCGATGCGCAGCACCTCCGCCCAGATCCCGGCCAGCACCTCCTCCGCCGGCGTCCGCGGCGCCACGTACCGGTCCGCGCCGGCAGCGAGCTCCGGCGCCGGCAGTGCCTTCCGGTCCAGCTTCCCGTTCGGAGTCAGCGGCAGCGAGTCCAAGGAGACGAACGCCGCCAGCACCATGTACTCCGGCAGACTCCGCCGCACGTGCGCGCGCAACGCCTCCGTCTCCGCTTCACCCACGATGTACGCCACCAGCCGCGTCTCGCCCGCGTCCTCGCGCGCCAGGACCGCGCACTCGCGCACGCCCTCGTGCTCCAGCAGCGCCGCCTCGATCTCGCCCAGCTCGATGCGAATCCCGCGGATCTTTACCTGGAAGTCGGTGCGGCCCAGGTACAGCAGCGTGCCGTCCGGCCGGAACCGGCCGCGGTCGCCCGTGCGGTACATCCGCGCCCCCGGCCGCGCCGCGAACGGGTCCGGGACGAACCGCTCCGCCGTCAACCCCGGGCGGTCCAGGTAGCCCCGCGCCACCCCGTCGCCGCCCGCGCAGATCTCTCCCGGCACCCCCGCGGGCACGGGACGGAGCGCCGCGTCCAGCACGTAGATGCGCGTGTTCGCGATCGGCCTTCCGATGGGCACCGCACCCTCGTCCTCCCCCAGCGCCCGCGTGTCGAAGCAGGTGACGTCCGCCGCCACCTCGGAAGAGCCGTAGA